>NZ_LGSU01000614.1 GCF_002260545.1 Hydrocoleum sp. CS-953
TTTGGAAACCAAACCCCTACAATTTTTTTTCACAAATCATTTAGAATTAGTATATCCCTACTAAAACCTTGATTAAATCTGCTATAAATTTACTTTAGGTTTTAGCTGACTAAATCCCTAAACATTAAAATTTATCAGCAACATTCAAACCAACATTCCCCACCTCAACTTGTAATATTAAAAGTCATATAATAATTGGTAGCTTGACAGATATTTATACTCGATCAATCATCTTGATTTACTTTTTCATTCTGTGAGAGCTAATGAAAAAAATTAGAATTTTGGTTGTATACTCACAAAAATTGTGATATCCTAATGATTAGATGGCGCTACTCGCATATAGACATGACTTTTTATTCAAGTAAATTTCATCAGCTCCAATATGCTAATGAAAAAAAATAGAATTTTGGTTGTATCCTCACAAAAATTGTGATATTCTAATGATTAGATGGTGCTACTCGCATACAAACATGATTTTTTATTCAAGTAAATTTTATAAACTCCGATATGCTAAGAAGAGATAAAGCATGAATACTTACTTAATTCTTCCTTCCTTCGTTACTATCTATGACTTCTGACCGCAACTAATAACTAATAACTAATAACTAATAACTAATAAATGATAAATGATAACTAATAACTAATAACTAATAACTAATAACTAATAACTAATAACTAATAAATGATAAATGATAACTAATAACTAATAACTAATAACTAATAAATGATAACTAATAAATGATAAATGATAAATGATAAATGATAACTGATAACTGAATTAACCCTGATTAACTTCCTCAATAACCCAATGAAAAGTTTCCATTACTTGCTGCAACGCCTCATCATCTTCCAACGTTGATAAACGTAAACTAGGCGCTCTAAACTCATCAGAATTTCCTGGTAAAGCCAAACCAATAGAACTTAATTTACTTCTTAATTCCAACCATTTACTATCACTATTAAATGGAGGTTGAGAACTATATTTATTAGAATAAATTTCCAAACGACCAGAAATATCAATACTAAACAACTCTAGATTTTTTCTCCCTAGTTGATTAACTATTGCTGCAAAACCACCATAAACATCCCCCGTACCCCACTGAATTTTCACCAAAGGTTCTTGATTTTTAGCCCAGTTATGAATTTTTCTTACTATTGAAGCTTCATCAGCACCCCATCTCATTTTAAACTCTGGAAAGAAAGACACCTCATCCCATCTCCTCCTTTCGCGAGTCGTGCTTGATTTTTTCAATTGTGCTTCTGTAGTTTGACCAATTACTCTAGGAACTAAAGTTCTTAAACCATCTTGACTAACATATTGTTTAATTTCTAGTGCTAAAATTTCTACTGGGTCCATCTGTCCGTTGAGGAACTCCACTATCCTTCTTACTTCCGCCGGAATATCCTCTGCCACAAATACTAAACGAATTTTCCCTGCCTGTAGATTAGTTTTAACTTTCTGCCAAAACTTTTCCTCATTAGCATCCTCACCCAGAAACTCTTCAAATACCTGTTCCGGGTCACGACCATTTTCTCGACAATTAACTTCAAACTTAGCAATAATTGATTCCAGAGGCCAATAAATTCCTGCATTAGCAGCATAATCAANATTTCTACTGGGCCCCTCTTTCCTTTGCTTCCCCCCCCTCTCCTTCTTCCTTCCTCCTTCCTCTCCTCTTCCCCCCCTCCTCCCAGACTTGTCCCTCACTCTAGAATCGTTTTAACTTTCTGCCAAAACTTTTCCTCATTAGCATCCTCACCCAGAAACTCTTCAAATACCTGTTCCGGGTCACGACCATTTTCTCGACAATTAACTTCAAACTTAGCAATAATTGATTCCAGAGGCCAATAAATTCCTGCATTAGCAGCATAATCAATCATTTGACCTACAACTTTTTGACGAGCTTCTGCATTATAAGTTGCTTTTACTTCTACTAATGTCGGAATAGCTTCTTGATCGAGAAATAAATGAGATAATGCCCATTCCTGAGTCATCTCTTCTTCTTTTGATACTGCTACTTCCCGTGAAATTAATAACCATCGTCTAGGGGTACCTCTATCTATATCATCATCATCCCCTGCTAGGAGATTAGGATAAGTTTCCAGAAATTCTTGTAGTTGATCTTCGGAATCATAAGCTTGTTCTGTCATTTCCACAAGTTGGTCGTTATCCTGAATTAAATAAATACCTCCCCNAAATTCTTGTAGTTGATCTTCGGAATCATAAGCTTGTTCTGTCATTTCCACAAGTTGGTCGTTATCCTGAATTAAATAAATACCTCCCCCCATGAGTCTACCCCTATTATATAAGTTATAAAGTTAAAAGTTAAAATTACTAAATCTTAATATTACTAGCTATCATAATTTTTCTGCGGAATGCTGCTAGATAATTAATAATTAATAATTAATAATTTAAAGATCAGATACTGGAGAGTACAAAGTTCTCCCAAATAATGATTTGCTTTCAAGACTGAAAGTATTACTGGAAAATGGTTATAGTACCTACAGTTCTCAAGAGAAAGTTTCTAACCTTTAGATAGATAGCTGAAAGCTTTAGCTAGCAATATTTATTCCCAGAACTTTGCACTGTCTAGATAAGATAGGTAAACAAAACAAATTCTATTATACATTGAGCCAAGCTTAATTCTGACTGTCTAAACATCCCGCTTTGTCAATAATTATTTATAGTGCTTAGTTTCCATTATCAATTATCCATTATCAATTATCCATCAATAATTCCTGCAAATACTTTTTCTGCTGGTCCGCTCATAACAAATTATATATTGAGCGAAGCCTAATTCTGACTGTCTAAACATCCCGCATTGTCAATAATTATTTATAGTGCTTAGTTTTCATTATCAATTATCCATTATCAATTATCCATCAATAATTCCTGTAAATACTTTTTCTGCTGGTCCAGTCATATAAATTTTTTTGTCTGTAGTTGACCATTCAATTTCCAAACAACCTCCAGGTAACTCTACCGTAACTAAGCGCTCATTTTTTTGAGTTAAAACCCCTGCCACTACTGACGCACAAGCACCTGTACCACAAGCTAAAGTTGCACCAGCTCCTCTTTCCCATACTCGCATTTTTACATATTTTGGACTAATAACTTGAATAAATTCTGTATTAGTCCTTTCTGGAAATACTGGATGATGTTCAAATTCAGGACCTATTTTTGCTAAGTCAATAATACTAACATCTTCCACAAAAGTTATACAGTGGGGGTTGCCCATACTCACACAGGTGACAGACCAAGACTTTCCAGCTACTTCTAGAGATTGAGCTACAACTTTTTCATTAGGATTACTTAAAGTTGTCGGTATTTCGGATGCCAATAGTCTTGGTTGTCCCATATCAACCGTTACTTGACCATCACCTTGTAATTCTGGAACAATCAGACCAGCCCCAGTATAAATATTATATTTAGTCTTCTTATTATTTTCTAGTTCTGCTATAAACTTAGCTAAACATCTAATCCCATTTCCACACATTTCTGGTTCCGAACCATCAGAATTGAAAATCCGCATGGTATAATCAGCTTGCTCTTCTCCAGGTAGGGCAAAAATTACACCATCTGCACCAATACCAAAATTGCGATCGCATAATTTTATCGCTTGTTCTGGTGTTAGTATAGGTTGTGATTGGTGGCGATTATCAATCAAAATAAAATCGTTACCTAGACCATGATATTTAGTTAATGATATTGTCATTATTATCCTCCAATAATTAGGTTAAATTTTATTCTATAGTAGGGAACAGTTAGAAAACAATTATGTTTTACCGAAAAATAAAGGTATAAAGCCTCTCACTCACCGTGGAGAAACAAAAAAAATTTCCTTTTATTCAATCCTATCCGTTTTTA
>NZ_LGSU01000615.1 GCF_002260545.1 Hydrocoleum sp. CS-953
CTCATCCGGGATTAGCAGAAGTTTCCTTCTGTTGTCCCAGACCTGAAGGCAGATTCTCACGCGTTACTCACCCGTCCGCCACTANTACCACACCAACTAGCTAATCAGACGCGAGCTCATCTCCAGGCAATTAATCTTTTACCCAAGGGCTCATCCGGGATTAGCAGAAGTTTCCTTCTGTTGTCCCAGACCTGAAGGCAGATTCTCACGCGTTACTCACCCGTCCGCCACTAGCTCCGAAGAGCCCGTTCGACTTGCATGTGTTAAGCAGACCGCCAGCGTTCATCCTGAGCCAGGATCAAACTCTCCATGATGTTTGTTTGACTCATTTTTTTTCTCTTTGTCTGTTGACAAGGAGAATGTTTTTGTTTATTTTAGGACTCAGAACTATATATTCTTTGTCCTGATTGTTTATAACAAGGACTTAATAGAAGTAGTGCTGTTGTTAAACTTTCAAACTATTGAGTTGTCTAGGTTCAGGCGCTCGGTTTGAGATTCGTTTGTGTTCGTTTCTCTCTCCGGCACATTTACTAATCTAGCAACTCTATCTTGATGTGTCAACCCCTTTTTTCAAATTTTTTCCGGAAATAGATGATTTGACTGAGAATAAATAAATTGCATTGATTATCTGGCAAGCATTTCAGGAATTTCAAATTTTACAAAAAAATATTCAGACTGACTTTGAAAGTTAAGCAAATAATGTCCATTTTATGCGTTAAAAATAAATTCATACTAATTATTTGAAAAATATTTATACCTAAAACTATAAAAATATAGGATAACAAAAAATATACTTTTTTTATTGAGATAGCGGTTGTAAAAATATTAGAAAAAATAGTACAGCGCTACGCGCTAGGGAATAGTAAATTGTCAAAGGGTTTTCCTACGGAATGCTGCGCAAACAGGATTTAGAAATGTCCTAACCTTAATGCGTAGGGCTATAAAGATTTTTGAGTATTACCGTTTGGACTCTATGCCCTAACTCTCAAGCAAAAAACTTTTTTTAGAAAGCCATC
Source organism: Hydrocoleum sp. CS-953 (assembly GCF_002260545.1). Taxonomy (GTDB): domain Bacteria; phylum Cyanobacteriota; class Cyanobacteriia; order Cyanobacteriales; family Microcoleaceae; genus Trichodesmium. Next base: position 1,017 of record NZ_LGSU01000615.1, read on the forward strand.
TCAAGGTTTTGACATTCTATATATGTGTATCTATCTATCCCTATATCTATTAATGGTTAATTAGTTAGGACATTCTTGGCTCATAGGCCATGTTTACAATCTCAAACGAGAATATTCAAAATTCCCAACCTCTCTCTCCAAATGGGATAGTGTATAACTTTTAATTCCACCATTTACCGCTTACCAGTAGTTATATATATTTAGATTCACTATATCCTTAGCTCTGATGATTGATTAAAAGCTATTAGTTTTGCAGCTTTATTTCTATAAAGAGAGAGTCCAAGGTATTACCTTGAATAACCCTAAAATTAAAATTAAAATCACTATCTATACCTAGATGAGAGGAATTTGAGTTCCCTGATTACTGTTACGAAAGTTGTCCCAATTAATGGTATGAGCTAAAATGGCCTAAGAATGTTATTCTAGGTACAGCCAATCTATTAAGTATCAGGACTTTTGGTGAATGAAAAATTACGCTTCTATTGCCATTGGTATCAATCAATACGAGTTTCTTGAGCCTCTTAGTTATGCGCAACAAGATGCAGAGGCACTGCATAATTTTTTACTGAACGAAAGAAATTTTTCAGCAGAACAATGTTTAGTATTAAGTGACAATACTTCAATACCAATATGGGAACAGCCAACCTATCCTAGTAGAGAAAATATAATAGATATTATCGAAGGTTTTTGTCAAAAGGAATTGCAAGTAGAGAATTGTCTCTGGTATTTTTTCAGTGGTTATGGTGTGAGCTATCAAAATCAAGACTACCTGATGCCTATTGATGGTAATCCAACAAACCCTGAAGCTACAGGAATATCAATAAGAAAACTACTAGAAGATTTGAGTAAGTCTCCTGTAGAAGAGGTTTTGGTTATGCTAGATATTAAGCATAGCCGTTTGACGGGAATGGACAATCAACTCGGTGTTCAAGCATTAGAGTTAGCTAAAGAGTTAGAGATACCACTGTTACTATCATGTCATCCTAACCAAGTTTCAGAGGAAACTTCTGCACTACGCCTAGGATTTTTTACAGCAGCTCTTTTAGAAGGATTAAATTCTGGAAAATGTACAACACTCAAAAATCTTGATAATTTCTTAAGTAGTCGTTTACCAGAATTATGTACTGAATATCTAAGACCAAAGCAAAATCCCCTGATGATGGTAAATCCTACTGATAAAATGAATCAGATAATCTTACCTCAAAAAATTAGGGTTGATTCTAACTCTGATCCAGAAAAAGCCAGAACAACAAAACAAGTTTCAAATCCTATAAAAACTTCTATGACAACAAAAAATACCCAAACAGAGATGGTAAATGGGAATATGAATAATAATACAGTTGCATCTCAAGTAAATAGCCAAAATAATATAAAAAAAGTAGAAATGTCTGAAAATATTGCTCAAAATATCCAGTCTGATAAATCCTTTTTGCAAAAGTTAATTGTAGGAAGTAGTCTTACTTCTTTAGTCTTACTATTAGGTGTATTTTTAACAAATAAGTCTATATTTTTCAGTAAACAGATAGTGGGTGAAGGTAATTTACCTACTATGAAAACAGAGGAAGATAACTCATCAGAAGCAACTTTACCACCATCACCTGTAGTATCTGGTTCAAAAAATCAATCTACGGCAAACACTTCTAGTACAACAGGGAATGAGCAAAAACAAGAAGAAAGTCAACTCTCAGCAAATCAATTAATATTATCTGAAGCTGTAACTGTACTTAATTCAATTTCAGCCTCTAGTTTTAGTCGGGCAATTATTAAAGCTTCTGAAATTCCTCAAAGCGATCCAGTCTACCCTGAAGCACAAAATCATATAGAACGTTGGAGTTTAACTATTCTTGATATAGCTAGTGGACGAGCTTTGAAAGGAGATTATGATGGTGCAATTAATGCGGCTAAATTAGTACCTCGAAATATTAGACCAATTTATCAAGAGGCACAGTTGGCCATCGGCTCATGGGAACCACAACTAGCTCAACAAAAAAAAGCTAATGAAGGGTTTAATGAAGCATTACTTACATCTGCGAAGGAACAGATTCAACCTGGACAAGCTTCTTCTTATATTAAAGCAATTAATGAAGCTCGTAAAATTCGCTCTGGTGAGCCTCAATATGAAGAAGCTCAAAAGTTGATTGCTCAGTGGAGTAATACAATTTTTAGTATTNCTTACATCTGCGAAGGAACAGATTCAACCTGGACAAGCTTCTTCTTATATTAAAGCAATTAATGAAGCTCGTAAAATTCGCTCTGGTGAGCCTCAATATGAAGAAGCTCAAAAGTTGATTGCTCAGTGGAGTAATACAATTTTTAGTATTGCGACAGTACGAGCCAAGAATAAAAACTTGAGTGAGGCTATTTTGGCTGGTGAGTTAGTTCCTTCTGGAACGCCAGCTTATGAGTCTGCTCAAAAAGCACTGGCAGATTGGAAAAGTCAAATACAAACTAAGAAAAAAAATTAAATAAAAATATATAGATCATAACTTTAGAATCTATATTTTAAAAGACAGAAGCATAACTTTAGGTATACCCAACCCAAAACGATAAAAGCCGATGGATAAATTAACCCTTAACGGGAGAAAATTAAAATCGGGTATATAGTTGATTAATATCATTTCCGTTGGTATCGTTTGTGTAAAAGTTGGGGAAATATCTACCGCCATATAAGGTTTTTCCTTCTCTTAAAGCTTCTCTCCTAGATAACTAAAGCCTTCTCTCCTAGTGGGACTTACACAACTTAACTGGCCAAATTAGACTATAATGCTTGGTCTACAATAATTTTACGTCTCCCGCGATCGCGGAATCTATGAAAGAAACAACCCCTACTGCAATGCCCCCTTGCGCGTGAAAGG
>NZ_LGSU01000616.1 GCF_002260545.1 Hydrocoleum sp. CS-953
CAATATGGAAATAACAACTATTTTGCTATTAATAACTTTGTTTAATAATGAGATTTATCTGTCATTATTTTCGTTTTAACCAAATCCTTCTATTACAGAAGAGGTAATTAGGGTTTGCTGAAAAAGTATAGCAATGAGCGCTGGTATATTTACAAATTGTAGTAGGGGCCAAGCAGATCAAAGTCTTATACTATCGGCAATTTATTCCCCCTGTTGCCTGTTCCCTGTTGCCTGTTCCCTGCGCACAGCGCTATATTTTTAAGGAGTAGGGCATAAATTTTTTTGCCCTACTTTTGCCAAAAATGCTAACTTTTTAAGCGTTTTATACTCTTTACCAAAAAAAAGAGGTATAAAGCCTCCCCTTTTAAGGGGATGAAAAGATAAAATTTCATTATTTCAAGCCTCTAGGTTCAGCCAGAGGTTACTGATAACTGATAACTGAAATGACCTGGTACTTTTTTCGATTCCAAAAAGGTACTTACCTTTATCTGTCAATACTTTTAAATTTAATCAGCAAGACCTAATTGTTAATTATTAATTATTAATTATTAATTATTGAAATCTACCTAATTTAGTCAGCTTTAATTGTGGTATTGCCACTGACTTTCCAAGAACGCTCAGGACGGTTATTCCTATTTTCCTTTTCGTCAGAATTAACATCTATATCAGCATCAATACCCAAAGTCCGGCGAATTTTTCGACTTATTAGCAACGGACATTTATTGATATTTTTGTCACTGTCGAGAATAAGTAATGTACTTTTTTCAGAACCATCAACATCAACTGTTAATTTAACTTCTGTACCGACAGGTAGTTTAAGTTGTTGAAATTCTGAGGAACGTAAAAATATTCTTTCACCTTCAAGTTGTAAATATTCTTTGTATGGCTTACAAACAATTCCATTAAAGGTAATAGAGTTTGGCTTATCAAGGATGAAATATTTGTGAAAGGAGAAAGCTAAAAATAGTGTACCTAATAATAGAAAAAGAGATTTTTGCAAAACGTTTATAGGTTTTCCGAGGAATGCTTCAACTCCGCCAATATTAACTTTAGTAATAGGCAAAAGCCCTAGTAGAAAGAAAATCAAACCAATTACAACTGGTAAATTAAGAATATTATTCATGGAATAAAAACTCCTAAATTTAGTGAAATAAAAATACTCAACCTATCTAAATTAGACCTCTAAGCTTCTATTGAGGATCTACATCTTGAAATTTTGGAGTTACGGAATTTAAGCTTAAGGAATTATATTTTCTCTGATTACCTCATCTGGGAATGACAAAATTTTACTAGAATAAATCGGAGAAAAAATTTTCCTTACTCCTAGATAAAGAGAAAAGTTTCTGACTGAAATAGCAGAGTTATAGTGGAGCGCTCGCTGTTTTGCTCCGACTGATACTTGACTGAGTATTTTCCGGATAATTTTGAGAAGACAGTCTTAAATATCTAGGCAAAAAAAGAATTATATTTTCTCTGATTACCTCATTTGGGAATGGCAGAATTTTCCCAAAATAAATCGGAGTAAAAATTTGCCTTACTTCTAGATAAACAGAAAAGTTTCTGACTGAAATAGTAGAGTTAGACTTGAGCGCTCGCCATGTTGCTCCAAAATATCTAGGCAAAAAAAGAATTAGATTTTCTCTGATTACCCCATCTGAGAATGACAGAATTTTGCCCGAAGAAATCGGAGTAAAAATTTGCCTTACTCCGAGAGAAAGAGAAAAATTTCTGACTGAAATAGGAAAGTTATAGTGGAGGGGTCGCCACGTTGCTCCGACTAAGTACCTAATCAGANAGAAAAATTTCTGACTGAAATAGGAAAGTTATAGTGGAGGGGTCGCCACGTTGCTCCGACTAAGTACCTAATCAGACAACCTTAAATATTCAGGCAAAAAAAGAATTAGATTTTCTCCCATCAGCAAATCTGGGAATGACAGAATTTTCCCAGAATAAATCGGAGTGAAAATTTGCCTCGCTCCGAGAGAAAGAGAAAAATTTATGACTGAAATAGGAAAGTTATAGTGGAGGGAGCGCCGTGTTGCTCCGACTAAGTACCTAATCAGACAATCTTAAATATTCAGGCAAAAAAAGAATTAGATTTTCTCCCATCAGCAAATCTGGGAATGACAGAATTTTCCCAGAATAAATCGGAGGAAAAATTTGTCTCGCTCCGAGAGAAAGAGAAAAATTTATGACTGAAATAGGAAAGTTATAGTGGAGGGGTCGCCACGTTGCTCCTACTAAGTACCTAATCAGACAACCTTAAATATCTAGGTAAAAAAAGAATTAGATTTTCTCTGATTACCCCATCTGAGAATGACAGAATTTTGCCCGAAGAAATCGAAGTGAAAATTTGTCTCGCTCCGAGAGAAAGAGAAAAATTTCTGACTGAAATAGGAAAGTNCAGAATTTTGCCCGAAGAAATCGAAGTGAAAATTTGTCTCGCTCCGAGAGAAAGAGAAAAATTTCTGACTGAAATAGGAAAGTTATAGTTGAGCGCTCGCTGTTTTTATCCGACTAATACCTTCACGAATATTTTCAATGGAATTTGCGTAAGATAATCTTAAATATCCATCTCCAAATTTTCCATAGGCAGTTCCGGGTAATAAAGCGACTCCAGCTTCAGCTAATAAATAATCTGCCAGTTTTTCACAACTTATCGGCAGTTGCTTCACATTGGGGAAAGCATAAAAAGCACCTGCTGGTTTTCGACAGTTAATACCTGGAATAGAATTTAAACCTTCGACAATAACATCACGTCTTTGTTTAAATTCGTCGAACATTTCTTTGACAAATTCCTGAGAATTTTTGATGGCTTCTATGCCAGCTATTTGAGTAAATGAACAAGCACAGGAATTAGAATTTAACATCAACTGGTCTAATTTTTCTGCTATTGCTTTGGGAGAAACAGAATAACCTAAACGCCAACCAGTCATGGCATAGGTTTTTGAATGCCCATCTAATAAAATTGTGCGTTCTTTCATACCAGGAAAACTGATAATGCTGGTAAATTTTGAATCGTAGATTAAGTGGGAGTAAATTTCGTCAGAGAGGATATAAAAGTTATGTTTAACTGCTAGTTTAGCTATAGCTTCTAAATATTCGGGAGTTAATACACTGCCAGTTGGATTATGGGGAGAATTTAGAATTAGTAATTTTGTCTTCTCAGAAATAGAATTAGCTAAATTATCGATACTAAATTGAAAGTCTAATTCCTCCAATAAAGGTAATGGAATTGGTCTACCTCCCACTAAATTAATGACTGATTCATAAACAGGAAATCCAGGGTTTGGATAAATTACTTCATCTCCAGGATTTATTAATGCTAAAAGAGTGAAAAATATGACTGGTTTTGCACCTGGCATTACCACAACTTCATTAGGATTAACTGATATATTTCGAGTTTGAGAAATGTGTTCTGCGATTACTTCTCTTAACTCTAATAAACCTGATGCTGGAGTATAAGTTGTATAGCCATTATTCATAGCTTCAAAAGCAACTTCCCGAATATTTTGAGGAGTCTTAAAATCAGGTTGACCTATTTCTAAATGGATAATATTTCGACCTTGAGATTCTAACTGTTTTGCCTTAGTAAAAACTTCAATTGCAGCATCGCCGCCTAAGCCATTCATTCTAGTTGCAAAGTTCATAGTTAAATAAGATGATATTTTCTAGATAATTTTACTACAGTAGTATGGATAAATTACGATGACTATCAAAGCTTATGAGTAGAGTTGGCAAATATAATCTGATTTACTATTAATATAGGATTTTTTAGTAAGCCTGAGATACAATTGAAGCTCAGAATAAGTTATATTATCCCGCTCTAATGATAATTTGTGAAAAATCAGACCAATAAACAACTAATTATAAAAG
>NZ_LGSU01000617.1 GCF_002260545.1 Hydrocoleum sp. CS-953
ACATACGCAATAAAAGTTTCTACCTACTCTACAGATGAAATTTCTACTGAGCAAAAATTCCTATTGCCACATACGCAATAAAAGCTACCACTCCAAAAAATCCTAGAAACTAAAAGCCACAATCCTCAAGTCCTGTCTATAATTAATTAGATACAAATCTATCCAGTCCGAAAACTGGCCTTCATGGTTCATATCAAACGCCTGGAACTGACCAACTTTAAATCTTTCGGCGGCACAACTACGATTCCGTTGCTGCCCGGTTTTACTGTGGTTTCTGGGCCTAATGGTTCTGGCAAATCTAATATTCTCGATGCACTTCTATTTTGCCTGGGCCTCTCCACTTCCAAAGGTATGAGAGCCGAACGTCTACCAGACTTGGTAAACAATAAAGTAGCTGGACGTAAAACTGTTGAAACTATTGTGACTGTTACTTTTGATTTGGAAGACCTCGCAAATAAAAGTAATGGCCATAAAGAACAAGACTCTTCACAGTCAGAACTACCAGAAGTAGAAGAAAATGGAGCGAAAATTTTAGAATCTGAATCTGAAGACCCTTTTGAAATAGCTAATTCTTTTGATTCATTAGTGGAGTGGAGTATTTCTCGTCGCCTCCGAGTTACTAAACAAGGCACTTATACTTCTACTTATTATATGAATGGTCAGCCATGTACTCTGACGGAACTCCACGAACAACTAAATCAACTTCGGGTTTACGCTGAAGGATATAATGTTGTTCTCCAGGGTGATGTGACTGGCATTATTTCGATGAAGCCTCGCGAACGTCGCGAAATAATTGATGAGTTGGCAGGGGTGGCTCAGTTTGATAGGAAAATTTCTCTGGCAAAAGGCAAACTAGATGAGGTGAAGGAGCAGGAGGAAAAAAGTCGCATTGTGGAAAAAGAATTGCAGAAACAATGTGACCGTCTTTCCCAAGATTGTGTGAAGGCTAAAAAATATCAACAGTTACGAGGGGAGTTGGAGGAAAAGAGTCTCTGGCAAACTATACTAAGATGGCAAAATCTCCAAAAACAGGTATGGAAACTTAGAGAGAATATTGAATCAGGCGATCGCTCTCTGGCTGAATTTAACGAAAATATTCAGACTAAAGAAACTGAAATTAAACGAGCTTCTACTGAACTAGAGGAACTTAACGCTCAAGTAAAGGCTTTGGGGGAAGAGGAACTTTTAGCTTTACAGTCAACTCTGGCTACTCAAGAAGCGGAGCGCCGACAACTTCAACAAAAGGAGAAAGAATTAGAAACTACTATTAATCAAACCAAAACTAACCTTAGCCAACTAGAAAAAGAAGTAGATAAACACCAGCAAAATTTAGAAGTATTAGCTACCGAAAAAATTGTTCAAAGTCAAAATCTCTCATCTTTAGAAGCTACCCGTAACGAGGCTCAAGAAATTCTGAACCAACAACGAGAGTCAGCTAGTGCCATTGCCGATACTGCCGAAGCTTGGGTAAAACAACAAGCTCAACTTCATCATCAAATTGAAACTCTACAACAAACTCTAAACCCCCAACGGACGGAGCAAGCTAGAGTTAGGGAAAAAATTTACCAGTTAGAAAAACAAATTCAAGAACAACAAGAGTCTCTAGGAACTCTAAGAGTAGAAATTGAAAATCAGACAAAATACCACGAAAAGGTAAAAGAGTCAAAAGAAACAGCCAACTATCAAGTAGAATCTTTGACAAAACAATTAGAGGCTGTAGAACAAGACTTACGAATTCAACAAGACACTCAAACTCGTCTCCTACAAGAACAAAGAGATAGACAAAGAAAACTTGATAAATTAGAAGCCCAACAACAGGCAATTCAAGAAGCCACAGGTACTTATGCCACCAAAATGCTACAACAATCTGGCATTTCTGGGATTTGTGGATTAGTCGCACAACTGGGAAAAGTCGAACCTAAATATCAACTAGCTTTAGAAATTGCTGCGGGTGGTCGTTTGGGAAATATGGTAGTCGAAAATGATAGAGTAGCAGCCTCCGGGATTGAATTTTTGAAACGGCAAAGAGCTGGCAGAATGACATTTTTGCCTTTGAATAAAATTAGACCTGCCAGACTCAACCAAGATAATAGTTTACGTTGGGGAGCAGCCGGATTTATAGATTATGCTGTAAATTTGATAGACTGTGACTCTCGCTACGGAAATATTTTTGCTTATGTGTTTGGTTCAACCGTGGTATTTGATACTTTAGCAAATGCTAGACAACATTTAGGTCAATATCGGATAGTGACTCTCGATGGAGAAATATTAGAGAGTAGTGGGGCGATGACTGGTGGAAGTATGTCGCGCCGTTCCGGGAGCTTGCATTTTGGCACCGTTGATGGTAATGACTCGACAGAAATGGGAGAAATGGAAAGTCATCGTCAACGTTTACAAGAAATAGATATAGTTCTAGAGCGATGTGTAGCAGAAATTTCTCAACTCCAAGAAAAGGTAAAAGAGCGATCGCAAACCTTAATAGAAGGAAAGCAGTATTTTCGAGAAACTCAGCTCAAAGTAGAACAAATTGAGGCAGAACTGCAAAAATTGACCAAACAACAGGAGCAAGGTCAAGGACAACTAGAGAAAAATACTCAAGAATTGGCTAATGCCCAAACTAGGTTAGTATCCCTAGACCAAGAAATTCCAGCTCAGGAAGTCCAATTAAATGAGTTAAGGGAAACTTTAGCTGAGTTGGAAAAATCCCATACTCATAGTGAATGGCAACAGATGCAAGCTATGATTCGGTCTCAGGAGGCAGTTTTGCAAGAACGGGAAACTACTTTACGGACTGTTCAACAACAACTACAAGATTTGGAAAATCAACAACAACTGTTGCAAGAAAAGGTAGAAGCATCTTCCCGTCGGCGTTCAGAATATCAAGAGCAAGAATCAAATGCCCTAAATACTATAAAAGAAGTAAATAGTCAAATTTTAGTTATGGATGAACAAATTGCCCAGACTAAAGCAAATATAGCCAAAGCAGAAGAAAAATTAGGCACAGAGAAACAAAAAAGAGACCAAGCTGAAGCTAATCTACGGGAACTTTATTTAGCTAAACAACAATTAGAATGGCAACTCCAAAAATTACAGGAGTCTCAACAAGGACGTCGGGAACAGTTAGTCGCTTTGCAAATTCAGTTAGAAGAACAAAAGTCAGAAGTACCTGATCCAGTACCCACAGTGCCGGAAAATATTAAAATGGGAGAATTAGAGAAGGAGGTCAGATCCCTACAGAAACAACTTCAAGCCTTAGAACCCGTAAATATGTTAGCCCTCGAAGAATATGAGCAAACTCAGAAACGACTAGAAGAATTAAGTCAAAAATTATCCACTCTGGAAGGAGAGCGAACAGAACTGTTGTTAAGAATAGAAAACTTTACTACTCTAAGACAACGTTCATTTTTTGAAGCTTTTAATGCTGTGAATGAAAATTTCCAGGCAATTTTTGCCACACTTTCCGAAGGAGACGGTTATCTCCAATTAGATGACCAAGAAGATCCATTTAACAGTGGGTTAAATTTAGTCGCCCACCCCAAAGGAAAACCAGTCCAAAGATTGGCCTCTATGTCTGGAGGAGAAAAATCTTTAACAGCCTTAAGCTTTATTTTTGCCCTACAACGTTACCGTCCATCTCCCTTTTATGCCTTTGACGAAGTGGATATGTTTCTAGATGGGGCAAATGTAGAGCGATTAGCTAAAATGATTAAACAACAGGCACAACAAGCTCAGTTTATCGTTGTTAGTCTACGGAGGCCAATGATGGAATCATCTGAACGAACTATCGGCGTTACCCAAGCTAGGGGCGCTCATACCCAAGTTTTAGGGATTAAAATGACTAAATAGGGAGTAGGGAGTAGGGAGTAGGGAGTAGGGGAGT
>NZ_LGSU01000618.1 GCF_002260545.1 Hydrocoleum sp. CS-953
TCTGCCACTCATCCCATCATCAAATCAATTATTACCCATTTTTTATCAATTAATTCTCCCTCCAACCTATTTCTTGGAGATACGGTTAGGGCTTCTATAAAGAGAAACTTTGATAAAAATATATTCACTGTATAATTTACTTATACCAAATTCGGGTATAAAAGTAGGTTTGTCCGATAGCTTACTCTTATACCAAATCTCGCCAATTCTGCCTACATATTCTTGAGAGTAGGGAGTAGGGTTTCTAGAAATAATATATCTTCACTTAGCACCTAGAATCATTAAAAACATTATTGAAGCTTGCTTATTTAAACTCCACCCTTAAGGATGGAGTCTTATTGAAGTGTTGAGGAAATAATGTCTCTTTAAATACCCAGAATAAAAACTTTTAGGAACATGGAGTGGGGAGTAGGGAAAATTTGTTTACCCAGTATTCCGCAGTAAAATATACTCTCTTGAAAGAGAAGAATATTTTTATGACTAATTCACAAGAGTTGATATTACTCTAAGAGGTTGAATGTATCAGGAAATATAAAAAAATAAGATAGGGAACAGGCAACAGGGAATAGGCAAAAAAACAATTATTTGTTATCAAGAAATTCACTCTTATCTGATTGACTATGAATAGTCATACCTTCTCCATATCTAGAGTTATTTTAATCGCTTATCTTATTCAAGCTAGTTGATTGAGTTGTGAAACTTTTTTCTTAAATACTTATTTTATAAACAGTCTCTAAAAGCTTATAGATTATAATCCATCGGTGATTTATGTTTGTCTGAATTTATGAAGTTTTTTAGCTTCTTTCTCTCCCAATAAATTTATTTATTAGCTTATATCATGTCCGGATAATTAGTGATAAAAAAAACTTTCTCCTTTTTATACTTTACTTTGTCCTCTCTTCCCTCCTGACTCCTGTAGGGGCGATTTCCTACGGAATGCTCCGCAAACGCGAATCGCCCCTACAACTCCTGACTCCTCCCTCCTTATTTATATAGCAATGAGCGCTCAGGTATTTACAATGTCCAGCTCAAAGTGCATTAATTAAAAAGGTTACAAAAAATAATGTGTAAATATGCCAGCGCACATTGCTATAACTATTCAAGCGGACATGATATTACAGTAAAAGTCATCTTTAAGATGACTAAAGGTAGCTCATTTATTAACAAGCTATCAGTATTCAGCTATTAACTAAAATCGGCGTTTTTCAGTCCCCCACAAGATTTAGAAAAAGCGCATGGTTTGCATTTATGGGGGTTTTAATTCCCCATCATAAGCCTTGAGAGCTGTTGCCTGACCGTTGAAGGCTGACTGCTATTTCAAGACAAATTAAAAATTATTTTTTCATCAATAGTATTCTTGTCAAAGAAGTTGATAACTAATAAGTTATAAAATTTATTTCGGGCTTCCTGATTAAATATTAAAGCCTTTACAGATAAATATTTGAGCCTTTTTATGTCTGTAAAAAGTACGAACTTTTCGGTCAAAACGGTTCAAAAACTTAGCATTTTTTGCTCAAAATTACAGAAAAATCAAGGGATAATTCCTCCCACTACCTCCTCTAAATTCCCTGTTTATCCTGACTCCTAAAACTCTATTTCTACTCTGACTACAAAGTAGAGATTTTCTCAAAAAATCTCTAGTCTTATAATAACTTTACCAATGCTTCAGCTAAATATTCATATTGGGAATAACTATTATAAATCTGAGCCGAAATTCGTAAAAGTCGCCTCCTTTTATTAGGCCAACGAACTATCGGCACCTCAATTCTAAACTTCTCCCATAAATCATTTTGTAAAGGTGAAATTAACCCACTATAAATCTCATCCTCTCCTTCATCAGGCAATTTCACAACTGCCATTGAACCAATCATTTCATCCGGACAACAATCAATTTTTATTCCCAACTTTTCCTGTAATAAATGTCTAGCTACCAATACCATAGACTTATTTTTTTCCATTAACTCTAACCAACCCCCAGACAGCAATGAACCCATAAATTTAATAGCTTCTGGTACACATAAATAAGCTGTTGGATCGTCCGTACCCATCCAATCAAATTCTAAGTGAAATGGTGACTTATCTGTTCGGGTAGAATTTGCACCATGACTAATAGTTAAAGGATGAATATTCTCTTGTTTATCTTGACGCACATACAAAAAACCAGCACCCTTCGGCGCACATAACCATTTATGACAATTTCCTGTGTAATAAGCTGCCCCTATTTCTTCTAAATTAAGTGGAAGCATTCCCGCTGCATGGGCACCATCTACTAATGTATCAACCCCTCTTTTCGCTAATTCTTTTACCAGTTGTTTGATAGGAAATACAAATGCTGTTGAACTACTAACATGATCAAGCAATGCAAGTCTTGTTCTTGGTGAAATATGTTTGATAACTGCTTCGACTATTTGTTGAGGAGACTCTACAGGAAAAGGTAGAGATGCCACTACCACTTTTGCACCTGCGCGATCGCTAACAAAATTCAGCGCATTGCGACAAGCGTTGTATTCTTGGTCTGTGGTTAGTAACTCATCGGTGGAGGAAAAGTTGAGGGAGCGCAACACTGCATTTACCCCGGTGGTTGCATTTGGCACAAAGGCTAATTCCTCTGATTTGGCACCAACAAATTCTGCTAACTTCTCTCTAGCTTCATCCAGTAGAGTTTCAAACTCCCGAATAAAAAAATGTACTGGTTCTCTTTCCAACTTTTCCCGCAGTTGGGTCTGAGCTGTCAACACTGGCAATGGACAAGCTCCAAAAGACCCATGATTGAGAAAAGTCACATTTGGGTCAAGAGACCAATATAAAGACCATTTATTACTATGTTCGTACTGAAACATAAATTTATTAATTCTATAATTCTGAGGCTAAGATTTTAGTAGAAAAATAGAACCACTAAATATCTCCACTTCCAGAACCTAAAATTTTTAAACTCCCCGGGCAAGATTCGAACTTGCGACCAATCGGTTAACAGCCGACCGCTCTACCGCTGAGCTACCGAGGAATAAATGTTTGCTCGTTTCCTGACCTACGATTACTTATTATAGTAGTGATTCAAGATATTTTGCAACCCCTTTTTATATCTTTTTTTATTATCTTTCTTATAAGATAATTTTATTAATTATATTTGACTTTCTGGAAATTATATGATATTGAACTATTTTTTTCCCATTCTCAATTCAGCTAGCCGCTTTTGAGATTCTGGATCTAAGTAACTAGCTAGAAAACGCCTTGATGTTCTTTTGCCTCGTTGACATTTACTCCGAACACGACTTGCTACACTTTCAACATCATGGGCAAGTTGTTGTGAAGACATCCACTCCGCACCATAACCAACTACAGTAAGTCTTTCATCTCTATCTGAAGTAGCTACGATTAACCTACTTTTAGACAAATGTATCTCCTGGCGAAGATTAGCACAAGCCTTCTCGATATATGTATCTGCTGTCTGACCAAACTCTGTATAATGAACTGATAATTTATCAGTAATAATTTCTTTTGTAGTAGGAGTATATTGGTATTGGGAATCAAATACTATCTGAGTATTTAAGTCCTGACTAGCACTGTAGTTTACCAGAGCCTCAATCAAATCTCTTCTCGCTGTTTCTAAGCCGTGAAGATTACGAATTTCTCGGATACGAGGCCATAAACCAATGACATTATAGCCGTCTACAAGCAGAATAGTTTGTCTTAAAGGACGTGACATGACTCAAGGTGATAATTATTCAGAGAATGTTAACAAATACTAAGTTAACATAACTCCGATCTAAATTTTATAGTTATAAGTACCCATGCCAAATTCATTAATGGATAATGGATAATTGATAATTGATAATTGATAATTGATAATGGATAATTGATAATTGATAATTGATAATTGATAATTGA
>NZ_LGSU01000619.1 GCF_002260545.1 Hydrocoleum sp. CS-953
CCCTTTTTCCTTCTTGCTTATTCCTTATTCCGTAGGGAGGTTGCATACAACGTCTCTAGAATTTGTCACAAACACTTATCAAATTGGTATAACTCTGGAAACAAGCATTAAACTTAGGAATGATAGTTTGATTACTTATATAACTTAGAGAGAGTGAAGCTTAATCTATTTTAGCTTTGCTTTTTTAATTGTATATTTTATTTAATCAAATCCTTAAATAACTTGACTTGAGGAGACATAAACAGCCTAACCAAAAACAACCTTTAGTAAAGAAAAATCATCACTAAAAACATTACTACCATTCAACTCTCTCACATAGTCCAAGACCTTATCTAGATGACAAAAACCATGTTGATTGTATTCTAAAATTAGATTAATAAAGTTATCTATACCCCAAATTCCACCTCCAGGTTGAGGTATTTCATAAACACCATCACTAAATATGTAAAGGGAGTTAGACTTTTCAACTACACAAGAATCATCTATATAAGTAGCCTCTGGAAACATACCAATAGGCATTCCAGGAGTTTTCAATTTATTGGCCTGAGCGAGCTGACCATCACCTGAAATTAAAATAGCCGGGGGATGACCCGCACTTGCATAGACCAGTTGACCTTGAGAACGATTATAAACACCATACCAAATGGTAAAATATTTGTCATTTTGATAGGTCATCTGGTAAGTATTATTTAAAGCCCTAAGTACATCACTAGGTTGATGGTAATTTATATTAGGTATGGCCTTTGACCTTAACAAATTCAAAACTGAAACTGAAGGAAGTGCTGCCCGTAAACCATGGCCAGCTACATCCAGTAAATATACAGCTAAGTAATTTTCATCTAACCAATAATAATCAAAACAGTCTCCCCCTAACTTGCGAGAAGGAATAAATTGGGATTCAATTTTTACTGGTTCTATTAAAGATTCTGGTAAGAGAGAACACACATAGTCAGCAGCTTCAGCTAATTCTGCTTCTAGTAATTGCTTTTGAGTCTGTAAATCTTGAGAAAGCTGATGCAGTCGAAGTCCAGCTCTGACCCTAGCCTTCATTTCATTCATTTCTATGGGTTTAGAAATAAAGTCATCAGCACCAGCATCAAGACCTTTGACCCGATCTTGAACCGTTCCTAAAGAAGTTAACAAAATGAAGAAAGTAGTAGACAGATCGGGACTAGCTTTAACCCTACGGCATACTTCTATTCCCGTGAGTCGTGGCATGATCCAGTCACAGATAATCAAAGCAGGTTGCACGAGTTTTGCTTGTTCAAAACCTTCTTCACCATTACTTGCTACTGTCACCTCATAACCCTGTTTCCGCAGAACTCTTTTGAGTAATTCCTGAATGGCAGTATCATCATCAATAACCAAAACTTTATATATCATGGACTTAGTTAAACAATTCACCGTTTCGGCTAAATGCCGACATAAAAGTGAGTAGACCATTAGGAGTTTTTGACTACTCCCCAGATTAAAGTCACGGGGATTAATTATTCTAGGGTTTTGGTGACCAAACTCCTACTAAATAAATGAATAGGGATAAATCAATGTTGGGACAGATATTCTAAGCTGACCACATAAATATTCTTTGAGGACAAGTCAAAATACCCATATGCAGTATGCTTAAGTATCAACCTAACTTTACTGATTATGTTGCCCCATTACAATCTGCATTTAGAGACCCATTATTACCTGTTATCATACAAACCAAGCTTTTAGGTAGTTTTAATTATTTACATGAATTTTATACATATACTCCATAATATAACTTAAAATATACCTGAAATACTATACTAATTATTTAAGAAGCGAAGTGTGACTAACGTGAAAGGTTCTGATAAATTACCAAAATTTCGCAAAGCTTATTTGCAAGTTCATTCAGACCTGGCGGAAAATGACAAAGTTTTGTCATGGTTTGAGCAATTGCATCAAGCACCAATTCCAAAAACAATTTGGTTGCAGTGTGAGTTAGCTTTGGCTGAAGGTTTTACTAATGCAACTCGCCATGCCCATAAATACTTACCTACAGAAACACCTATAGACATTGAAGTTACAATGTATACTGACTGCCTAGAAATTAGAATTTGGGATTATGGTCAGCCCTTTGACTTTACAGAATGGTTAAAAGTACAACCAGAGCCAGATATGTTTGCTCCTGGTGGGCGAGGTATCAAACTGATGTATGCTATAGCAGACGATATTAGTTATACCCGTACATCTGATAATCGTAACTGTTTGTTAATTAGGAAAAATTATTGGTTGTATCCTCAAGTTCAAAATGACAATTCAGATTTTGGTAAAATCTGAATTGTGATAGTGTAAAGATATATATTTATAGTGTAAAGATATATATTTATATTTTTAGATATGAAGGTTTGGTTAGAAAATTTGCCTTATTGTGATTGACATATACTTTACAATATACCTGAAATATTATGTAATTACTTAAGAAGCTAAGTGTGACTAAAGTAAAAGATTCTGATAAATTACCAAAGTTTCATCAAGCTGATTTACAAGTTTGTTCAGACCTGGGAGAAAATGACAAAGTTTTATCATGGTTTGAGCAGTTGCACCAAGCACCAATTCCCAAAAAAGTTTGGTTAGAGTGTGAGCTTGCTTTAGCTGAAGCTTTTACTAATGCAACTCGTCATGCCCATAAATATTTACCTACAGAAACACTTATAGATATTGAAGTTAAAATCTATACTGACTACCTGGAAATTAGAATTTGGGATTATGGTCAGCCTTTTGACTTGCTCAAATGGCTAAAAGAGCAACCCACTCAAACAGATATCTTTGTTGGTGGTGGACGGGGTATAAAATTAATGTATGCTATAGCAGACAATATTAGTTATACCCGTACATCGGATAATCGTAACTGTTTGTTAATTGCTAAAAATTATTTGCCATATTCTCCAGAACAAAATAATACTTTTGATGCTAATATCTAAATCTGGAATTTATCAGGATGAGGCTATGATATTGGTGCTAGGGGGTTCAGCCAAAGTAGGATTTCACGTTTAAGTTTATTTAAGTCCCGATAAACCTCTTGTTTCAGCCATTGACCAACGGCGTCTACAGGGGTATATACTTTTCCTACAGACCAAGTTAAATCTTGACCCAAGGGTGTCAAGTGGTTTCCGTTTAATCTCTGAACTGTGACCATACTGGGAAAACGCAGTCGTAATAGATCGCTCAAACGAAGGGTTTGATCTATATCATCATCATTAAATTTAATTAATAAATTGCGCCGAATTCGATAACGTTTTTGAATTAGGCTATTTGTCATTTTTGGGGACGGAGTAAACTCTACTTTCACTACAGAAGATATTTGTTCGACCAGGGGAATGGCATCACGAGCTGCAAAATTATTGAAAGATATCAGAATATTGCCAGCTCTTTCTATGGAAAATAAACTACCCATAAGTAAATGTAACTTACATCCCATACTATGTCCTATTCCATATATAGGTAAAGATTTTTTCCTGAGTCTTCTACTAGCATATAAATGATTAAGACAATTCTCAAAAGTGCTGAGAACATTTTTAGCCATTGCTAAATGGTCTAAAGTATTGACAAAAGGAGTAGCTATTACTGCATAGCCTTGATTTGCTAGAATCTCCAATAACCAACGATAAGTTACATGAGGTGCAGTTGCTACGAACGCTCCACCTAAAAAATGTATGACTGCTTTGGGGTGAGAAGGTATTAATACCCAATTACCAGAATTTTCTTGCCATTCCATAATTTAAAACTATAAAAGTTTTTTCTTGACAATTACAAGGTTTTGTGGTACTCAAGGAGTATTGTAAATAACAATACAGTTTAAGAATTATTTTGTGTTTTAAAAAAGCCTAAATTTAGTCAATTAGTCACAAAAATCTAAAACAGTATTAG
>NZ_LGSU01000062.1 GCF_002260545.1 Hydrocoleum sp. CS-953
ATCTGAATACTAAAATCTGAATACTAAAATCTGAATACTAAAATTAAATTTAACTTGTTAATATAAAAACTTAGAGTCTCCCAGGAACAGGAAAATTTATGGAATCCCTTGCATACTTAGAATTTTTTCTGGTTAGTGAAGAAATTAAGGATTTCAAACTGATTGAAGGACTTAACTGGAAAAAACTTTCTAGCTTCGCTTATATTAAATTTTTATCATTAGTAATTATTAATTCTATTCTGGTTAATGCTAGTTTTGCTGAGGTGTCGGAAATTTCTGCTTCTGAAACAAATAGTTATTTTAATCTTAGCCACACTCAGGAGAATATAGTAGCTCAAGCACAACTGACAAGAAACTCTTTTTTTTCTGGCTCTGGACCAGAAAGTAATGCAATTCTTTCTCCTAATAGTGCAGTATATCTAAGGCGTGGAGACAGAGCTGCAACAGTATCAGCTGTTCAAAGAAAATTGAGAGAGCTAGGCTATTTCAATGCGAACCTAACTGGCTATTATGGCCCAGTAACAGAAAGAGCTGTCATACGGTTCCAGGAAGACAATGGTATTACACCTAGTGGTCAAATTGAACCTACCACCTGGTCATTACTATTTGGTGGTAGCAGAACCAGTCAAACTAATAGTTCATTATTAAATTCTCCCACACAAGTATTATCTTTTGGAGAAATTAGTCCTCAAGTAGCAATTATTCAAAGACGGTTAAAAGAACTAGGCTTTTACAGAGGTCCAATCAATAGTATTTATGACCAAAATACTAGAACTGCGGTCATTAGATTTCAAAGTGTTCATGGAATTACACCTACGGGTCAGGTAGGGATAACCACTAGAGACTTTCTCTTTGGTACTAAGTCTGTTCCTGTGGAGAGAGTATTTCTGCGACGAGGAAACACAGGTCCTGAGATTGGGAAATTACAACAACGTTTACAAAATTTAGGTTATTATCAGGGGCAAATAACTAATTATTTTGATCGAAGTACAGAAATAGCAGTAATTGATTTTCAAAGGAGAAATAGAATTACTCCTACAGGTATAGTTGGACCAACAACCCAAGCATTTCTATTTAATCCTAATCAAGTTTTACCTCCAGGTCCCGTATCTAACTCAAGTTCCAGAGTCAATTATACTACTAGGCAATACTCAAACTTAAGTGTGCTGCAACGAGGCGATCGAGGTTTGGCTGTAAAACAACTCCAAATTTTGTTAACAAGATTGGGTTATTATCCAGGAGTAATTGATAGCTTTTTTGGAGCAGGAACAGAATTTGCGGTCAAATGTTTTCAGCAAGATGTGGGATTTGTTCCTAGTGGGGTAGCTCGAAGAAATACATTAGAAGCGTTAAGACATCCTTTGATTGTCACCCAAAATACTTCTGGGCAAGAGGTTAGTTATATTCGTAGCCAAAAACAAGTCTTGGAACTTCAAAATCGACTTCGCCTACAAGGAATATATTTTGGTCCATTGAATGGAGTTTATAATTCAGAAACAAGAGCAGCAGTGGCAAAAGCTCAACTACGTTATGGAATTAGTACAAAAGATATTGGAGATTAGCTACCTCAAGCTTAAATAAAATCCAGAATTTTTTTGAAAGAACTCAGATAATATATAGCAATGAGCGCTGGTATCTTTACAAATTGTAGTAGGGGCAAAAGAGCTAGAAGTCTTATATTATCGGCAATTTATTCCCCCTGTTGCCTGTTCCAATAGTGCCTGTTNTACAAATTGTAGTAGGGGCAAAAGAGCTAGAAGTCTTATATTATCGGCAATTTATTCCCCCTGTTGCCTGTTCCAATAGTGC
>NZ_LGSU01000620.1 GCF_002260545.1 Hydrocoleum sp. CS-953
TCACTAGACTCATAGAATATGATTATATCTTAATTATTATTAATAATCAAAATTTTATCCCTCTCGTGGCCTAATAGTTATTTCCCAAAATAATGAAGTCTAAAGCCACCCATCTTAAATCGGGGCTGTTTCATTCTTGCGAAAAAAAAAGAAGGAGATAGACAAGATGGTAAATTTTGATAAAATAGTAAGTATTTTGGTCAAATTTATCAATTATTCTTGAAGGTCAATTAACAAAATATTGTTATTTTAGCCAATTGAATCAGATATTTAGTCAGAGTTTAACGATATTCTAAAACTGAAAAATCGGCAAATTTTGGTAAATTTCTCTATATCCCCGATCCCCTCATCTCCTGTTATCCTTAAATCATTAACTTACGATACTTTCAAACAGCCCTGCCTATCTTAAAGGGGATCAAAAAATATTCGCGACTTGCTATTTCAATTTCGGGCGTTTCTGATGCTTGGGTATGATTCGTATTTTTTAGTAGTTACTAAACTCTTGAATAAGAAATATTTCAGATTGCTCAATTTTTATTTTCATACCTTGATTCAGCAAGCCCAATTTCCATGCTTTAGTCGGAGGTACTAATAACTGATAACTGAAATGACTTCCCCCTTTATACCTAAATAATGGTTAAAATATTAATTACTATAGTAGAATAATTATACTAAAAAAACTATTGCACAATGGTTGAAGAAAAAAACAAAAAAATTATCGGTACTAGAGAAGCTGCATATTTATTAGGTATTTCAACTCAACGTTTGCGGATCTTATTATCTCAAGGTCGAGTTAAAAATGCTGAAAAGGAAAATGGATTTTGGAAAATACCTGCTTATGGGCGTCAAGGTTATGAAATGCCAATAATTTTTCCTGGTACTAGAGGTCCGAAAGGTAATTGGTGCAAGGAAAAGCGCACTAAACCTACAATGATTCATGTTAATCAGCACATAATTAAGGAAAATGCCAAAAATCCACTAAAGGAATTGAAGCCAGTAATTTCTGTAAAGGAGACTAAGCGTAATGACTATGGTTATCAGTTGGAAATTAAAGGTCCTTGTCGAATAGTATATCATCCTCACGACCCGGCCGAGTGTGGCGCTCATTTGTGGATTGATACTTTTAGTAGAGTGCAATTTGTGGATACCAATTTTAACCCTATTACTGCTTGTCGAGCCTATAAGTATATATAGTGGACTTTTCATCTTAAATGTTGCAATAGAAAAGTGTGTGGAGATTGCTTCACTGTCGTTCGCAATGACAAATCTAATGCACTATTTTAGTTGAAACGGTCTAATAGGTATAGGAAAGTTTGAATGTTTGACCAAACTAAAGCACCAATAATTGAGACCCTCAAAAATCTTAGCCAAAAATCCCATGCTCCTTTCTACACACCAGGACACAAACAAGGAAAAGGAATTGCACAGCCACTCACTGATTTATTAGGAACAAAAGTCTTTCCAGCAGATTTACCAGAGTTACCAGAACTAGATAACTTGTTTACTCCAAATGGTGTGATTCAGGAATCTCAAGAATTAGCAGCAGAAACCTTCGGCGCATTAGAAACTAAATTTCTAGTCAACGGTTCCACTACAGGAATTATAGCCGGAATTCTGGCTACTTGTGGGAATGGCGACAAAATAATTTTACCTCGGAATATCCATCAATCAATAATTTCTGGACTAATTTTATCTGGAGCAATTCCAATTTTCATCCATCCAGACTATGAGTCAGATTGGGATATTCACCTAAGTGTCACTCCTAAATCTATTGCCCAAACCTTAGCAAAATATCCCGATGCCAAAGCAGTAATGATAGTATATCCCACCTATCATGGTGTCTGTGGAGATATTACAGCGATCGCCCAAGAAGTCCATAAATATAATATTCCTCTTTTAGTAGATGAGGCTCACGGTCCACATTTTGCTTTTCATTCAGAGTTACCCACACCAGCATTAGTGGGTGGAGCAGATTTAACAGTACAGTCGATTCATAAAGTCTTAGGGGCAATGACTCAAGCATCAATGCTGCATTTAGGGAGCCAACGCATAGACTCTTATCGACTCAACCAAGCTTTACAGATGTTACAGTCTAGCAGTCCAAATTATTTACTTTTGGCATCTCTCGACGCTGCGCGTCAACAAATGTCTTTGTTTGGTCAAGAACTAATGAGCCAAACCATACAATTAGCTAATGATGCTAGAAATAGAATTAGTCAGTTACCAAATTTTTCTGTATTTGACAAGGAAGAAAGAAGGAAGAAGTTTGAAGGAAAAAGTTTGACATCCTTAACAGGAGAATCTGAGTTATTAACGAATGATTGTGAAGAAGGGAGTTGGAAATCAGGAGCAATATTCTCTATTCCCAATTACCCAATTGAGAATTATTTCAACCCAGGATTTATTGCTCTTGACCAAACGAGATTAACTATTAAAGTTTCTAATATTGGGTTGAGTGGCTATGAAGCTGATGAAATTTTACATCAGGAATTAGGAGTCACCTGTGAATTACCTAGTTTCCAACATCTGACATTTATTATTTCCATAGGAAATACAAAGGCAGATATCGATCAATTAGTAACAGCTTTAACCAGTTTAAGGTCTCGGAGTAGGGTTAACCTGCCTATCCACCACAGGAAAAAACTTGACCTAGATATGATTTATTTTTCTATACCAGTCTCTCCTAGAGATGCTTTTTTTGCTCATAAAAATTGTTTGCCCATCGAAGAATCTTTAGGACATATCAGTGCCGAATTAATTTGTCCCTATCCACCTGGGATTCCAGTATTAATACCTGGTGAAATTATTACAGAAAAACATCTTCAGATATTTGAACAAGTCCTAAGATTCGGTGGCATAATAACAGGATGTAGTGACCCTAGTCTTAAAACTATCAAAGTCTCTAGATTTTAGTTTTGACCATTTATCAAACCTGAGATTAATTTAAGGGATAGTACATCACACTTAGTTGATAAGTAAAACTCAAATACTTCTTAACTAAATTGAGGGATATTATGTAGATGTAGTAAAAAAATTATAGTGCTATGTATCAGTCTTTAAACACATAGTGAGTCTTGGGAATCCCACTACCTAGCTTAGTTTGAGAGTTGAGAGGATGTTAATCCTTCCTTATTTATTGCTATAGCAGTTGAAGCAAAGAGCGCGGACATTTCTAAATCCTGAAGTCCTTTGACAGTTTACTATTCCCTATTCCCTATTCCCTATTCCCTAGCGCTATACAAAAATAATTTTCTATGCCTTCCCAACTTTGGCCTTATGTTACTCCAGGTATCCCAGATGACTTATTTGAACGTTTACCTGGTATTCCCATGAGTAAGCGAGAAGTCCGCTTACTGTTAATATCTTATTTACGATTACAATCAGATTCAGTAGTATGGGACATTGGTGCAGGAACAGGAACCATATCAGTAGAAATCGGCTTGATATGTCCTCAAGGTCGAGTTATTGCCATAGAAAGGGATGAAGAAGTAGCAAGTTTAATTAGGAGAAATTGTGACCGCTTTGGAGTAGAAAATGTCACAGTAGTTGAAGGTAATGCTCCTGAATGTCTTGATAGTTTAACTGATGCACCTAGCCGTGTCTGTATAGGTGGAGGTCGTTATATCAAAGTTATACTGGAAGAGGTTTGGAAAAGATTATTACCACAAGGTCGCATTATTGCTACTGCTGCTAATCTAGAAAGTCTTTATGCTGTTTCTGAAAGTTTTGCTGATTTACAAGTTAGGAATGTAGAGGTAGTGCAGTCGGCAGTAAATCGTCTGGAGACGAGAGGAATACATCAAACCTTCGCAGCAATTAATCCTATATTTATTTTGAGTGGAGAAAAAATAAATTAATTTTTTCCTCAGCTTCAAGTAAAGAAAATTAACAATAGAATAATATTATAT
>NZ_LGSU01000621.1 GCF_002260545.1 Hydrocoleum sp. CS-953
TTTCACATCTGCTACTGTAGCTTTCAGCGATCGCTCATAACGTTCTTCCCTGACTTCTGAACTTTTTGCTGTCAGATAACGTTCCAAAGCTAAACCTGTCGCTGTCTCTGGACGCAACACTGGAGAATCATCCTGAGTTGTAGCAATAATAGCACGGTCAACATCAGTCTGAGTCCAATCTACATCCTTGATATAATCTATTAAACCAGCAAAAACATCAAGAGTTCGACTAACATGGGGGTCACGATAGGAATACAGAGAAACAGTTTTTCCTAAACCACTGTAACTACATCCGGCACCGTAAGCATTACCCTTCAAACGAATTTCTGTGAATAGATAACCCAAACGTAATAAATGAGCGCCTAATCTTAAAAGTGGCGACCTTTCATTACTGAAGTGAGGTGCTGGCATAGTCTGAACGCAATAAGCCACCTGTACCGGACCTGCTAAACCTTCCCGTATATTGTAAATTGGTTCAAAGCGACTACCAAAAATGTCTCCTTCTTTTTGCTGTTGTTGGAGACCCCACTCTGAGAGAGTTTTCTTAACTACCTCATAAGCACTATCGGAACCTGTAAAACTAGCAGTCAAAGGTTGATTCGCAATAAAATCCCGGATAGTTTCAATCTGGGTCATCATATTTGCTCCATGCTCATCAAAACGATCGCATACTTTGTTCAGCAACTCTAATTGAGGCAAACCATTAACAATCTCACTAATACTCCCCTCCTTGGTCATTCCAGCAGCAGCTCGCGACATAGCTGTGTAGATACCATTGTAAATCAAATCGGAACTACATTGAGCATGAGATTGAGTCATCACCTCTCGTAGTCGAGCTGTATCGCGGGGGTTGACTGCAAAAATCATGTTCCGCAACAACTCTAATGATCGTTCAATCTGGTCATCCAGAGTTTTCATGGTGACGCGAAGTCCATACACAGGGCGATAGGCGTCTTGAGCATAAGTCCGTAACTGACATTGAAAATTAATGCCGCCAGTATAAGAAGCAATACCATGAGCAACTTGTTCGTAGTTCATTTCTCCCGCACCTAATTTGCGCAGTGCATCTATATAAGTAGATACATACAACCACAAATCTTCAGGCAACCCCCGCAAACTGAAATCTAGTTGTAAATAATTTACCCCATTTGCCAACACATGATTTCGTAATAGTGTTACTTCACCATCAAGTTGTTCGACATCAGTGGGAATATGTTCTGGTTTTTCCGGTAAGTCGCTTACTTGTAGTTGGGGAAGTTTAGCTACTGCTTCGGGAGCATTGGGTGTTCCTGACTCCGCTTCTAATTCTTCTGCTTCAGTAGCGATGCGCTCTAATTGTTCTGGGGTTAGTTGAGAACGAACCTGCTCGACTTGTTCCACTACTGCTTGGTCATAATTAGATTGCCATTCTTGGTCTGGTTTTAATACCAATGTCAAACGGTGGGGGTTGTTGAGTAACTTTTCCCGAATTAAGTCATTGAAATAGTAGGATTTTCAGCATAACGTTGTTTACATTCAGCGAGGCGATCGCCAATATGTAAAAGCGTCAATGGATCGTTACCATAAATNGCATTGGGTGTTCCTGACTCCGCTTCTAATTCTTCTGCTTCAGTAGCGATGCGCTCTAATTGTTCTGGGGTTAGTTGAGAACGAACCTGCTCGACTTGTTCCACTACTGCTTGGTCATAATTAGATTGCCATTCTTGGTCTGGTTTTAATACCAATGTCAAACGGTGGGGGTTGTTGAGTAACTTTTCCCGAATTAAGTCATTGAAATAGTTAGGATTTTCAGCATAACGTTGTTTACATTCAGCGAGGCGATCGCCAATATGTAAAAGCGTCAATGGATCGTTACCATAAATCCAAGTTTGCATCACCCGGAACAACATCCGCAAAGGATACATCCGAGCAATTTCTTGGTGTTGGTAGGTTGCCTGTTGAAATGCTGCTTCAACAATACTAGGTTCAATTTCACCAGCAGCAATTGTTTCTAGGGTATTGACAACTAACTGACTAAATGCTTCTCCCTTGTCAGGTTCACTTCCTTGAATACCTACATGGAAGGTAGCTTCTTTACCCACAGAGTCTACTCCAGATCCCAGTATATCTTGACCAATTTGGGATTCAACGACCGCTTTTTTCAAGGGTGCTGCTTCATTTCCCAACAAAATACGACTGAGAATATCTAAAGCTACCCATTCCTCAGAGTTAGTGGTATCTCCCACCAACCATTTCATCATTATGTAAGTTTTCTCTTTTGTTTCGTCTGCTGCACTAACAGGATAAGATTCTTCTTTAAACTGAGGTTCACTCCATCGAGATTGAGGGTTAATATTGATATTGGGTTCCCGTCTTTCAAAAGCGTCTAATTTTTGAGCTAAAAAGTTGAGATATTCGGGAGTGGGAATATTGCCGTAGAAAACGAAGTAAGCATTACTGGGATGATAATAGTTGGCGTGGAAGTCACGGAAGTCTTCGTAAGTCAGTTCAGGAATNTTCTTCTTTAAACTGAGGTTCACTCCATCGAGATTGAGGGTTAATATTGATATTGGGTTCCCGTCTTTCAAAAGCGTCTAATTTTTGAGCTAAAAAGTTGAGATATTCGGGAGTGGGAATATTGCCGTAGAAAACGAAGTAAGCATTACTGGGATGATAATAGTTGGCGTGGAAGTCACGGAAGTCTTCGTAAGTCAGTTCAGGAATATTTTTGGGGTCGCCTCCGTATTCCAAACCATAAATGTTATCAGGAAATAGACTTTGGTTGGCAATACTATCTAACCTTTGTTCGGGGTCAGAAAAAGCTCCACTCATTTCGTTGTAAACTACCCCAGTAAATTTTAATTTTCCTGTTGGGTTTTCGGGGTCAGCAGGAGCTAGGTGATGTCCTTCTCTTTTAAAGGTATTTTCAGTCAGCAGCGGATGGAATACGGCATCAAAGTATACTTCTGCCAAGTTGAATAGGTCTTGTTTGACTTTACTGGAGACTGGATAATAGGTACAGTCAGGGCCAGTCATAGCATTAATGAAGGTTGCTGGACTCATTTTTAGCATTTCAAAAAATGGTTCCCGTACAGGATATTTTTCTGAACCTGCTAGTACAGAATGTTCAAGGATGTGGGGTACTCCTGTACTATTTGGAGGGGGGGTGGGAAAACTAATTGAAAATAGATTTTCGGCATCTTCTGAATATAGGTGTAGCAGTTTAGCACCTGTTTTGAGATGTTCTAGCTGATAAGCTACCATCTGCTGTTGTTTTAGGTCAGTAATGGCTTTTACTTCAAAGCCTTCTAGTTTTTGTCCAACTTCTAAAGTTCTTTCAGTTAATAGAGGCATAGAAAATGAATTACTATGAATGTTTACTTTTTCTTAGTTTAAGTTATTTCTGCTGTTCGGTTTACTCACCTGGTTAGGTAGGGTTGTTTTTTGGGAGATGGGGAGATGCGGAGTGTGGGGAGTATCTTGTCTGTTCCCTATTCCCTACTCCAGGCAAAAATCTATATCTTTATCGGAGAGTTATATTAAGTATGAAAAACTAGGATAGGATTTGAGATTGCTTTCTATGGTTGCTGCGGAAGAGTTTTAAGCCAGATTATATATAATTATGAATTACGTTGAAAGCCTCCCCTTCTTAATGGGAAAATTAGCTATTAATTTGTAAGCATTCAGCTATTAGCACTCAGCTTTCAGCTTTTTAAAATGCTAGGAGTTAATAAATTATAAGCTGTTGTGTATCTAGATTTTATATTCCCTATTGCTAGGAGCAAAAATTGAATATATGGTCGNATGATTCTAATGAATATAGAGATTTTGGCTTAAAGGTAGAAGGCAGAGGGCAGAAGGCAGAAGTAATGCAAGTCAACAGAGCCGTGAGAACCCCTATAAACATCTTAGCTGATAGCTGATGGCTGA
>NZ_LGSU01000622.1 GCF_002260545.1 Hydrocoleum sp. CS-953
TGTCCAATAGTTAGAGTAGTTTCCGCACGTTATTATTGTACATATGCACTTGCTTGTGCGACAGCTATATACTTTCATGCAACAAAGCCTTAATTGAGCATACAAACAAATCCCATGTCTGACGATAACTTTGCAATACTTCCTGAAAAACTTCTGGCTTCATGACTAATTGATTTGATTGATTTTCAATCAGATCGTTGAGAGCAACCATTACTTTTTTTAATTGCTTACTCTTCCCCAAAAATTTAGTTGTTTCATACTTAAACCATATAGAACCCATTTGGAATATGAGCAAAAGTGAGGATTAGGAGACAGGAGACAGGAGACAGGAGTTAGGAGTTAGGAATCAGAATTTCGGTGAAATAGAATAGGGAAAAAAGTATAAAAATAGCCCCTTGCTTCATCATCTCCCCATCTCCCCATTCCCCCATCTCTCCAGCTAATTTTATAGATCCTTTCAGGGCTTCTATAGGAATACCAACGACAGCAGCTAGTTGTTGAGGATGGAATTGCACCTGCCAAATAGCACTTTCTAATTCCTTTAATAGACTCAACTCATTTTGTCTAAATGTTAGTTCCTCTTGGGCTTGTCTTTGGTAATAATCTCCTACAGTTAGTCCGAGCATTGTACCCAACACAGCAATACCAACTGCTAAAGAATAACCATAGCCAATTTTTTGGGCAATAGTTAAACCTTTACTCCAGCGCCTAACCAGAGAGAAAAGTTTTCCAGTTTTCATACCGATACCTCATCAGTAGTTTGTTATCTGCATTACTTAAGAAAATCATCTTCTCCCATCGCTTTATAAACTTCACGAATCATGTCATAGTCACTATCTTTAGCAGGAGCTAGGGTAGCATCTTTGAATTTAGAAGCAAAACCTGGCACAGAGAGGATAGCTTGTAGCAGTCTGTTTTTGTGTCTAAAACCTCCTCCAAAGCAATTCTAAATGGTTCATAATCACTCTTTAATTCNATAGTCACTATCTTTAGCAGGAGCTAGGGTAGCATCTTTGAATTTAGAAGCAAAACCTGGCACAGAGAGGATAGCTTGTAGCAGTCTGTTTTTGTGTCTAAAACCTCCTCCAAAGCAATTCTAAATGGTTCATAATCACTCTTTAATTCCTCAAGACTTAAAACATCGCTCACTGCAAATAGCAGTTTATCTTTCTCCTTAACAAGAGAATTATTATTGCTAGGCTGATTATTTGTGGCTGCTGTACAACTAGAAGCAAAGAGGAGTAAATACCAAAGAAAATTACGTCTTAACATAGTATTTTTTCATTAAGGTATCAGGGAAGTTTGATATTGTAGGGGCTTACTTACCAAGCCCCTACCTAGAGCGTTTATTTAGTTGATTAATATTAGACATAGGCGTGAAAAAGATTATAGACTTTTTGTGCATAATAGGGAATATGGAATAGGAAATAGGGAAAAATTTTTACGTCAAAGGTACGAAAAATGATTTGTTTCAGTGAATTCTACTTCTCTTATTTATCTTAAACAAAGAGCAAGTTTATTTTATGGAGATGTCTAATAGATATCTCCATAAAAGAGGGAACAGAGAAAAATAATCGATAAATGATCGATAATAATTGATTTTATTTTTTGTTTTTGGAGATGTCTATTATGTCTGTTTGAATAACCACAATAAAAAATTTAGGTAGGGACGTTCCATGGAACGTCTCTACGGAGTAGGGGGAACCTAAACTTGATTGACAATTTTCCTCAGAACAAGTACCTACTTAGTTCAATTCTATAGCGCTGTGCTCCGGGAACAGGCAACAGGCAACAGGCAACAGGGGGAATAAATTGCCGATAGTATAAGACTTTGAGCTGCTTGGCCCCTACTACAATTTGTAAATATAGCAGCGCTCATTGCTATACATCAGCAATAGACATCTCCGGAAAAGAGGGAGTAGGGAGTAGGGAGTTATGAAATATAGGGAAAAAAATAGACACCCATGTTGAAAAATACTCCTCACACTCCCTCTTCTATTTATAGAAGCCCTAACCGTATCTCCGCAAAGGTGAGAGTTTTTACCAAAGGAGACAGGAGTCAGGAGTCAGGAATTGAGAAATAAAATAGGGGAAAAAAGTAGAAAAATGCCCTCATCTCCGCATCTCCCCACACTTCCCACACTTCCCAAACTCCCACCTCTACTTTTAATAGCTCTCAAGTAGGTTCTACAAGGACTCTCTAACTTAAAACCCAATTAACTAGAGTCCGAACACCATAACCAGTTGCACCAGGATTATTGTAACCACTTTCTGCATCTATCCAAACTGGACCCGCAATATCTATATGTGCCCAAGGTGTATCTTTAACAAACTGCTTCAAAAATAAAGCTGCGGTAATAGCACCACCAGGGCGCGGACCAGTATTTTTCATATCAGCGTGCATAGCTTTCAAACCCTCGAAATATTTTTCTTCCAAAGGCATCTGCCAGATTTTCTCTCCAGCTTTTTCTGCTGCTGCTGTTAGTTGAGCTGCTAAGTCATCATTAGGACTCCACAAACCAGCAATATCATTACCTAATGCCACAACACAAGCACCAGTAAGAGTTGCTAAATCTACAATTGCATCTACTTCCAATTTTTCAGCAAAGACTAAGGCATCTGCTAAAGTCAAACGCCCTTCTGCATCTGTGTTGTTAACTTCAATAGTTTTACCATTGGAAGCAGTCAGAAAATCACCAGGGTGCATGGCGTGACCACTAATCATATTTTCCGTAACAGCGCTGATAAAATGAACTTCCACATCCGGTTTTAACTGACCGATCGCCTTAACAGCACCAAAAGTTGTACCTGCTCCACCCATATCAAATTTCATCATTTCAATGCCACTACCAGAAACTTTTAGGTTTAAACCACCGGAGTCAAAAGTTAAACCTTTTCCTACTATTGCTAACTTGCGACGAGGAGTACCTTCTGGTTTATAAGTGATATGAATAAATTTTGGTGGCAAGTCAGAAGCTTTAGCAACTCCCAGAAAAGCTCCCATACCTAGTTTTTCACAATCTTCTTTTTCTAGAATTTCTAGAGCTAGACCAAACTCTTTAGCTAAAGCTTCAGCAGTTTCAGCCATAGTTATTGGGGTGCAGGAATTAGCGGGAGCTGCTACAAGTTCCCTAGCAAGGATGACTCCTGAACAAATTTGTCGGGCGCGGGCGATCGCTTCATCGGAACCAGCTAAACCAATTAAATCTACTGTTTCTACATCTGGCCCTTGATTTTCCAGTTCAGATTTAAAGCGATTATCTTTATGGAGAGCTAATTCAATACCTTCAGTCATAGCTGTAGCTGTAGCATTAGCATCTTGACACATTGGCAGACTAATGCCAAGAGTTTTACATCTCTCCTTTTTTGCCAAACGTCCAGAGGTAGCTGCTGCTTGGCGTAGAGTATCTAATTTTAACTCCTCTGATTTACCTAGGCCAACTATAATAATTTTCCTTATGGGGCTATTACTACCGACACGAGTTGAAGCACTGCTGTTGGCTTTACCTTTAAATTCTGTTTCTTCAATTAATTCAGATAAAGTACCAGCTAACATTTCGTTCAATTTGGCCATATCCCCGGTTAATTCTGTGGCATCCTCAAATAAACCAATGGCTAGGGCATCTCCGGTCCATTCTAACTGAGGTGTAGTGGTTGCTTTAATTTCCATGTTGATTTCCTCTTTAGCAGTAATAGATTATCTTAATCTGTTTTCTGAATGTATCGACATTTCAGCAATAGTTACCAAAATTAAGATATAAAGCATTTCAGGACTTACTTCTAGTATTCTATTCTCACTCAAAAAATGTTTTTTTTATAATTAAAAATATATAACAAATTTTTATGATATTTATGGATTGATTAATCACTGTATAAGTTCAAATAAAATTTATGTCGATCGAATTTGAAT
>NZ_LGSU01000623.1 GCF_002260545.1 Hydrocoleum sp. CS-953
GGGCGAATGCCATTCGCCCCTACAGATGGTGTGTAATTTCATTTTTTGCCTAAGTCCTGTAAATGTCCTAACTTTGGCTGCGACTGCTATAACTAGAAAACATCAAAACTCGATCAAATAATTAAGCTCATGGTGCGACTTGTTCAGCCAAAGGAGAAATCTTTTGGCATAACGAGAACTGGTAAGTAAACCACTAAAAGGTTTGATCAGCACTTAAAATCCTTACCAGATGACAATTACCACAGTTTTGGCTAAGTCATATCTACCAAAACTTCTTATTAACTAATGGAGTAAAGATTAATTATGGCGATTACTTTTGAAGAACGAACTGGTACAGCTAACCCCTTCAATGGTGTGGATGTGGGGTTTAACAGTACCCCCACCTTTGCTGATATTGACGGTGATGGGGATTTGGATGTCTTCATTGGGGAATCTGACCGCAACATCAACTACTTTGAGAATGATGGTTCTGGCAACTTTACTGAAGTAACAGGTAGTGGTAATCCCTTGAACAACGTAAATGTGGGGGTATCCAGTGCCCCCACTTTTGCTGACATTGACGGTGATGGAGATTNGCCTTTATTGGGTCAAAATACGGCACGATCAACTACTTTGAGAATGATGGTTCTGGCAACCTCACTCAAGTAACAGGCAGTGGCAACCCATTTGACGGCGTGAATGTAGGGGGATACATTGCCCCCACCTTTGCTGACATTGACGGTGACGAAGATTTGGATGCCTTTATTGGGGAATCTGACGGCACGATCTACTACTTTGAGAATGATGGTTCTGGCAACTTTACTGAAGTAACAGGCAGTGGCAACCCCTTGAACAACGTGGATGTAGGGTATGGCAGTAAACCCACCTTTGCCGATATTGATGGTGATGGAGATTTCGATGCCTTTATTGGGGAACGTGACGGCACTATCAACTACTTTGAAAACACCACCACCCCTACCAACAATCCCCCTGTTGCCGTTGACGACAGTGCCTCCACTGATGAAGACAGCCTCCTCAGTGGTGATGTCCTCACCAACGATACTGATCCCGAAAATGACATCTTAANCACCCGATTAGACGGCGTGGATGTAGGGTATGGCAGTAACCCCACCTTTGCCGATATTGATGGTGATGGAGATTTCGATGCCTTTATTGGGGAACGTGACGGCACTATCAACTACTTTGAAAACACCACCACCCCTACCAACAATCCCCCTGTTGCCGTTGACGACAGTGCCTCCACTGATGAAGACAGCCTCCTCAGTGGTGATGTCCTCACCAACGATACTGATCCCGAAAATGACATCTTAACTGTTACTGAAGTTAATGGTCAAGCTGCAGATGTAGGAACTGAAATCACCCTAACTTCTGGTGCATTGTTAACTCTCAATGCAGATGGTTCGTACAATTACAACCCCAATGGTCAATTTGAAGCACTCAATAATGGGGATACAGACACCGATAGCTTCAGTTATACCATTTCTGATGGCACGCTAACTGATACAGCCACTGTTACCGTTACTATTAATGGAGTCGATGAACCCCTCAACCTGGTGGGAACAAATCAGAAAGACACCTTAATTGGAGGTGGAGGTAATGACACCATCTCTGGTGGCAATGGTGCAGACGAACTGTTTGGTGGCGGTGGAGACGACATCCTTGGCGGTGACGGCAACGATAATGGCCCCGATATTCTCAATGGTGGTACAGGTAATGATACCTTGACTGGAGGTAATGGACCCGATGTGTTTGTCTTTGCGGAGGGTGACGGTACTGATACGATTACTGACTTCTCGACTCCCGATGTGATTGGGTTAACAGGTGGTTTGAGTTTTGCGGACCTAAGTTTCTCCGGTAGTGATATTATCGTCACTTCCACCAGCGAAGTCTTAGCAACGCTGACTGGAGTCGATGCCACAACCTTAACCTCTAGCGACTTTACCACAGTTTAAGCTTACGGGGTGACTGTAGGGACGTTGCATAACAAAAATGCGTTTAATGTTGCGCAGCAAAACGTCCCTACATTGTGGTCTACTTACATGAAAAGCACTGTAATATAAAATCCATCCAGTTGAACAGTCGTCATTGCGACGATAGGAAGCAATCTCCTAAACCTCTGAGATTGCTTCCTTCCACTCCGTTCCAGTCGCAATGACTTGGGTAAAGTAATTATCCAGATTTTATATAACATTCAATCTCCCCCTACTCCCTACTCCCTACTCCCTACTCCCTATTTTAACGANTTACATGAAAAGCACTGTAATATAAAATCCATCCAGTTGAACAGTCGTCATTGCGACGATAGGAAGCAATCTCCTAAACCTCTGAGATTGCTTCCTTCCACTCCGTTCCAGTCGCAATGACTTGGGTAAAGTAATTATCCAGATTTTATATAACATTCAATCTCCCCCTACTCCCTACTCCCTACTCCCTACTCCCTATTTTAACGATTTATACAGAGATTCTAATTTAGCAGAAACATCTGGCGGTTTAGCTGTAAAACGAATATAAAAATTACCATTTTCTCCTTTTTTCTCTAAAACTTTACCATAAACATCGTCACTTTCTTGACCATCCCATAAAAAATTAAGCTTAATATTAATCAAAGCTGGCGGAATATTTTCCTCTCCTTCTACACCCTGAATTTCTGCTTCTTTTGCTGATAATTTTACCAAACTTCCATTCTGCACAGAATCACCAATATTTTTGCCATCTAAAACTATATAATACAGAAATATTTCTTCTTTTAGAGGTAGATATATTTCCTCTTCTTTTATCAAAAATAAATTATATTTACCACCAAGACCACCAACATCATAAATAGTAATTGGCTGTTTAACTCCTTTTGGCATTACCTCTTTTTCATCATTAATTTCAATTATCGAACCTACCTCATTTAAAGTAGTTCCAGAAATTAAAATTTGCCCCCCAGTCGTATAAGATTCAATTCGATAAGTTAAATTTACCTGACTGCCAACAATACCATATTTTGTCCGTTTCAAAGAACCAATATTACCAACAACAACCTCCCCTGTATTAATCCCAATTCCCATTTCTAAAGGTGTTAAACCCCACTCTTTCATCTGNATTATCGAACCTACCTCATTTAAAGTAGTTCCAGAAATTAAAATTTGCCCCCCAGTCGTATAAGATTCAATTCGATAAGTTAAATTTACCTGACTGCCAACAATACCATATTTTGTCCGTTTCAAAGAACCAATATTACCAACAACAACCTCCCCTGTATTAATCCCAATTCCCATTTCTAAAGGTGTTAAACCCCACTCTTTCATCTGTTTATTTACAGGTTCCATTGCTAACTGCATATCAATAGCACAAGCAACAGCTCTTGTCGGATCGTCCTCTCTAGTAATAGGGGCACCAAATAAAACTAAAATTCCATCCCCCATAAATTCATCAATAGTTCCGTTATGCTTAGTAATTACATCCGCCATATATCCCAAATAAAAGTTCAGAATTTTCACAACTTCTTCTGGTTGTAAACGTTCTGATGTAGCAGTAAAACCTCTTAGATCGGAAGTTAAAATAGTGATATTGCGACGTTCACCTCCTAACTTTAATCCTTCCGGACTTTCTAATAAAGTAGCCACTACCTCATCAGTTAAATAACGACCGAAAGTTTTGCGAATATCCTGAGCAGTACGAGCAATATAAGCCGTAATCACAACTGCTGATGTTGTCATGCCTAGAAACGCAGGAACAACAGGCAACCACCAGCTCCACAAAAAAGCAATGTAAGTGCTAGCAAATAAAACTCCACCAGCAACAAAAATCGTAATTACTTTCCAAATAGAAAAATAACTAACACCACCAGCAGTCCGCCATCTCCAAGTTGTCGCCGCTCCTACTCCAGACCAAATAAAATCCATATCCACTCGTAGATATCTACCC
>NZ_LGSU01000624.1 GCF_002260545.1 Hydrocoleum sp. CS-953
CATATCCAGGCCAACCTAAACTACCCCAAATCAAGACTCCGAGTATCCAAGCATGAACTATTCCTGCGGGAGTTAATAATTTTTTGGGAGCAAAATAAACGAGACTTAGTAAGATAGTATTTAAAATTATAGCTACTAACCAGGGATTTACAGAGTTAATATTAGATAACATGGATAATGGATAATGGATAATTGATGATTGATAATTAATCTTCAGAGGTTTAAAGCCTCTCCTTTTAAATGGATAATTTATAATTAGGGGTTTGGTGATTAGGTAATGCTCTTCAGTATTTATGAACCGTAAAACAATAGTTTTTTTCATAGATATTTGAGACAAAAGCATTACGCATTCACCAATGCCATAATTAGAGATAATTTTCATTATCCATTGTTCATTATCAACTAAGTAGGTTGGTGTGAAAATTTGTCCCTATGTAACAAAATGTCAATTCACCTTCAAGTCAACTGTAGGTTGGAGCTTGGATTTAGTTGACAAAACTGAATTTAGTTAAACTTTTTTGTGCCTACCTACTTATCCATTATCCATTATTAATTATTCATTGTAAAGTAACCATGAATCAAGTTCTTTTTCACTTAGCCTTTCCCGTGAATGATATTGCTCAAACAAAAGAATTCTATGCCAATGGTTTAGGTTGTGAAGTTGGGCGAGAATCTCCAAACTCAGTAATTCTAAATCTTTATGGAAATCAAATTGTTGCTCATGTTTCCAAAGATAGTTTAGAACCACAAAAAGGCATTTATCCCAGACATTTTGGTTTAGTTTTTACTCTAGAAAGTGATTGGGAAGCTTTGCTAGAACGTGCTGAAAAAAATCAATTAAAATTCTATCAGCAACCCAGACGAAGATTTACAAATTCTCTTTTGGAACATCGCACTTTTTTCCTGGAAGATCCGTTCCATAATTTGCTAGAGTTCAAATATTATTGTCATTCAGAAGCAATTTTTGGCTGTAATGATCATCAGGAAGTTGGCGATTCTGTAGCAGTTTAAGTTAGAAAAATAGGGAGTAGGAATTAGGGAGTAGAGAGTATGAATTAGGGGAAAATAATTGATAATTTTTGTAAGATAGCAGTGGGAAAATATTGCTTCCATACTATGTTTTTCTTAGTAAAGAAAATCACTTTAAAAAAGAATGCTACAAAAAAGTGCATTTTGAACAGAGATGCTGAGAAAACCTAGCCATATCTAATCGACCAAGAGAAATAATTTTTTTCCTTATTGGTCAATCCTCTCTCTAAAAGGGAGAGGTAATTATCCATTATCCATTATCCATTATCCATTAATGAATTCCTTCTTGCTTCCTTCTTAGTTCCTTCTTCCTTACCTTAAAATAATGAGTACAAAAATATAGCAATCCTAAATAGGTTGTGATAAATTAAAAAGTAGATAAAAAATTTGAAACTCTTACCTGTTGCCTGTTGCCTGTTGCCTCTTGCCTAAAAAGCAGTAAGATTTTTGCCACAAATATGCGGAGGATTGCTATAGAAATTACTGAATCAAAAGAACTGGATATTAATTCTGTTCCAGACCATACTCAATTACCAGAATCATACGGTACATTTGTGAAAAACTTTCAGGAACATTATCAAAATATTCTATTAACTGATTCTATCAAACTTACCCTAGATAAAATTCATCCTGACGGAAAATATGCTATAGGTCAAGACTGTGGAATTTATTGGCGATTAACCGATCCTCCTCTCAGAGGAGCAGAAGCACCAGATTGGTTTTATGTTCCTCATGTTTCCCCTCTTTTAAATTGAGAAATACGACACTCTTATGTACTTTTGGAAGAATATATTTCTCCTCTCATTAATATTAGAATTTGTTTCTGGAGATGGTGCAGAAGAAGGAAGAAAGAAGAAGTAATGCAAGTCAACATGAGTGACAACTGCTATAGTAAGGAATCTGGATTTTTCTGCCCTATTCCTTTG
This sequence comes from Hydrocoleum sp. CS-953, assembly GCF_002260545.1. GTDB lineage: Bacteria > Cyanobacteriota > Cyanobacteriia > Cyanobacteriales > Microcoleaceae > Trichodesmium. Next base: position 1,956 of record NZ_LGSU01000624.1, read on the forward strand.
TTAAAGAACNTCATGTTTCCCCTCTTTTAAATTGAGAAATACGACACTCTTATGTACTTTTGGAAGAATATATTTCTCCTCTCATTAATATTAGAATTTGTTTCTGGAGATGGTGCAGAAGAAGGAAGAAAGAAGAAGTAATGCAAGTCAACATGAGTGACAACTGCTATAGTAAGGAATCTGGATTTTTCTGCCCTATTCCTTTGTTAAAGAACTGGGTTATATTTTTGCAATTTATTATAAATTTATCAAGAGTCAGGCTACTTTAGGAAATTTGCAAAAATAGCCAGAATAAAGAATAAAAGTTATTCAATCCTAAACACTTACTTTAACAAATAGTATCTGTACCTTCCTCGATCAAATCAACTGATAAAATTCTTGATTAGTTTGGATTTATACTCTGCTTTCAACTCCTCAACAATTACTTTCAAAACTTTTTCATCTGATACCATCCAAGCATGAAGTAAAATATCTATTTTGATATCTCTACCTACTGGTATTTGAGAACTTCTGGCAGGCAAAATCATGGCATCATAAGGTGTCCAAATAGAGGTAAAATTTATTTCTTCTAATATATCAATATCTTGGTTTAAATTTTCTAGGAAATCACTTTTCGGACGCATCTGCTTGGGTGCTGCTAAATTTAAAGCGTAACCTGTTAATGTACCGTTGTGAGGAGAAGAAATAGTAATAAAACGTTTTACTTTATCTATACCTCCTAATTTTTGAACATAGTAACGACTTACTATTCCTCCCATACTAAAACCTATTAAATCAATGGGTTGATTAGGTGGAAATGTTTGATCTACATAATCTGCTATTTGTTCGGCTAATTTATCTAAACCTAAAATACCGTAATTAGGAACTAAGTTTAGAGAATATACTTCCCATCCAGATTTTTTTAGGTATTGAGACATTTTATCGAATATTCTTATGGTGTCAAAAATTCCGTGGATTAATAATACTGGATTAGGTTTGTTTAAACTTTCCATATATTTTTTTTGAATATTTTTAGTTCGTAAGCTATCAGCTATAAATTATTAACTTCTTATCACACTGAAGGAGGAATTAGTCTCCAAGGAAAATTAAAAATTATCAAGAAAAAGGTCATTGGCTAACCTTTGTAAGTTATTACGTTAAGGCATCTTTTTGCCTAGCATTCCATAGGAAATGCTGAATGATAATAGCTGTTAGCTCTGCATTCCGCAGAAAATTTTTACTCTAATTCCACATTTTAGGATGAGGCGATCGCTTTCCTTTCCTTCAGTAGGACAGTCTTTTTACTGGCATAAATTTTTTTGGTAATTATTCTGTAAATTCTGAAATATATTTCATTAATGGATAATTGATAATTACCTCTGGTTAAAACCGTTACGGAATTGAAGATATCGAAATATCCTAGCACTTTTCTCTTGGTCGATTGGATATGGCGTTTAGCGTTCCGCACAACTTTCCTGACGGAATGCTCCGCTTGCCTACCGCTTTTTCCCCTATCCAAGGGGAGGCTTCAAGGCGCGAATTATTTAATTATTAATTATTAATAATTCGGTAAACAATTACTGATTTTTTCACCTCGGAGTTAGCCTAATAATTATTGCTCTGCTGATTAAATCTAAAAGCATTTACAGAGAAATAAGGTGCGTTTTTAGGTCTGAAATACCTTGGTTTTCAGCTCTTAATGCACGGTTCCCGAAAAATCAAAAAGTCAGCATTTCTGCCAAGAGTTGGGCAAAAAAATTATTCCCCTATTCCCCTACTCCCCCGCTCCCCTACTCCTTACAAAAGACTTTTTCAGCAAACCCTAATTATTAAGTAGTGGGAGCATCTTGCTTTCCTAAGATGAGCAAGATACTTTTCCCTAAAACCTAGAATTTTATTACCTCAATCAGACTTAAGAATTGATATATATTTCATCTTCTTCAGCAATAGACAAACTTTTTTCTTTGTCTATAACTTTAATAATT
>NZ_LGSU01000625.1 GCF_002260545.1 Hydrocoleum sp. CS-953
AAACTTCATCATACTTAGTCTTATCCTCAGCGATAAAATAATTAAAATCAGGGTGATTTATCAAGGGTTTACAAGCACCTCAAAATCATATAGTTAACAACTAATGGCGATCGCCATATAAAATATTTAAATCATTTGTATAAAGTAGGGGCAAACTCCCGTTTGCCCCTACATGAGTCAGGAATTTATAGCTTATAACACTTCCATTGCAAACGGATTTGATATAATCAGGGCAGTAAACCCGGTTTCTTGGAGAGGGTGCGTAAGTCCTGACATCTTGATGAGACCAATTCATTTTTTAGCATGGATATAATCAACAAAGTAAAATTGAGGAATTAACCATAATTTCAACCAAGCATAAATCCCCATTCCTAAAAGTGCTGTAATTACTAAAGGCAAACCTATTTGAATCCGCAAATTATCTGGAAAAATAGCAACTCCAGAGACAATAATTATGAAATAAGTTACAAGTAAAACTTGTAATCTTTGTAGATTTTTCAATGCCTCCCGACAACTGCTACAATGTTGAGTATGTTGTTTGTAACGATCCAATAGTAAGGCGTGATTATTATTTATTAGAGAGTTATTTGCATCACTAATTCCTACTTCACTCCAAGGTAATTTACCACCACAATATTTATCAAACCAATTTCTAAACTCAATGACTGAACGATCTGCATTTGTAGGTAATTTATAAGCTGTTTTCCAACTTTCACTTGATTGTTTTTGTTTCAGTAAATACTCCTGCTGATTGAGTAAAACCATATCTCCATCTATAAGCAAATTTCGAGTTTTGATATGATCCCACCAACGCGGTTTAAACCTGTGAAGTGTTTTCCCAAAATTTCTAGTAGACTGAGCAATAATTCTAGATTTTCCAGGAGATATTGGTATACAATAAGTAACAAGTCCTACTTTCTTTCCAGTATCACCAATAGTAGTTGCATATTCCAACCGACAAGGAGGTTCAAAAGTAATTTTTGTGAAGCCTTTTGAAATAGAAACTTCAACTAAATTAATTGTAGATTGCAGAATCTCCATAGGTATAGGTCTTGCTTTGTCTCGATTACCTAGTACACCATGATGAGCAAAAGGAGCATGACTAGGATCTGCTAAATTTTCTATGAGAATTTCCCAACCATATTCTAGATCGCGGACATAAGAAGACCACACAAAACCTTTCTCAGCATCTATGTTTGGTGATAATGGTAGGGGTGTTGTAGCAGCTAAGTCTGCTGTTTTCGCATCAGGCCAAACCCAGAGTAAATCATTTTCTTGACGCACTGGTAAGGCAGTTACACAGAAATTTTGCCGATTTTTTTCTATAATTTGCTTATTTTCAGCTTGAGGAATATGAGTACAGATACCTTCAGAATCAAATTGCCAACCATGATAACTACACATTAAATTACCAGTTTTGTCATCTACACGACCCTCACTTAAGGGTGCTAGACGGTGAGGACAAACATCTAAAAATACCTGATAATTCTGAGAATATCTTGCCTTCCAGATGACTAGGCGCATTCCCAACAGAGTTACGGGAACAGGAATTTCTGGGTCAAGGTCTTCAATAGGTGAAAGAGGATACCAATGCTGAAAAAAGTTGAATTCGGTTTGCATTTTTTTTGTTGTTATAGTTCAAAAATTAGGGAAAGTAAGAGGGAAGAAAGAAGAAAAAAAGTAGATCGATCTAGTTCAACTAAAGATTTTTTTTGGTAATTTTATTATCTTAAGGGAAAGGAAGAAGGAATAAGGAAGAAAAAAGTAGATCGATCTAGTTCAACTAAAGATTTTTTTGGCAATTTTGTCATCTCAACAGCTACTCTAATAATTCTATACTTTATCAGTTTTGGTCTTATCTGTTTGGGTAGCATTCCGCAGGAAACCATATTGAATTATAGAGTTATACCAAATCCCGTAGTATCGGTATAAAAAAGCCTAGAAACCGGGTTTGTTTTAAATACCCCACTGTCAAACATCTACCTACCACAAACCCGGTTTCTGTTTTTCCTCCCTACTCCGTCTTTTCATGACGTTTCAAACATCTAATTGCCTCTAACAAACCTCTAGCTTTATTAATAGTTTCCTCATACTCTGTTTCCGGTACAGAATCTGCAACTAAACCAGCTCCCGCTTGTACAGTTACCGTATGTTTACCATCATTTGTTGGTCTAACAACCATAGTTCTAATCGTAATAGCACTATTCAACTGACCATCAAAATCATAATGTCCATAAACTCCAGAATAAACCCCCCGCCGACAAGGTTCCAATTCATTAATTATTTCCATCGCCCGAATTTTTGGCGCACCACTCACAGTTCCAGCAGGAAAACAAGCTTTCAATAAATCCCAAGCAGTTCGATCGTCTGCCAATTCTCCTACTACATTACTAACAATGTGCATCACATGAGAATAACGTTCAATTACCATTAACTCATCAACTTTGACTGTTCCCACTTGACAAACCCGACCCAAATCATTGCGACCTAGATCGACTAACATAATATGTTCCGCTCTTTCTTTCGGATCTTGCAACAACTCTTCAGCTAAAGCATTATCTTCTACATAAGTTTTGCCACGACGACGAGTACCAGCAATAGGTCTCACAATTGCAAGGCGTTTACCATCGGGGGTGTTTTCTGCTTTCACCATCACTTCGGGACTCGAACCAATAATTTGCCAGTCACCAAAATTAAAATAAGCCATATATGGAGATGGGTTTATTAGTCGCAAGGAACGGTAAAGACTAAAAGGTTCTCCTGTATATTCAGTCGAGAGTTGTTGGGAAATAACTACCTGAAAAATATCTCCTGCTTTGATGTAGTTTTTAGCTTTCTCAACATTGGCACAAAATTCTGCACGAGGTGTGTTGCTGGTGTATATATCTGTAACTTCTTTGTCTTTTTCTCCTGGTGGTTGCCATTCTAATAAAGTATTTTGTTGTGAAAGGGGAGATTGTAATTTATCTACTAACTTAGAAACGCGATCGCAAGTTTGTTGATAAACTTTTTCTAAGTCTACCTCTGGAGAACTTATATCAGCGTAGGCGATCGCCCATATCTTCCGTTTCACCTGGTCAAAAACCAACAAATTATCCACCTGCATCCACAAACCATCAGGCAAATCATTTTCATCAGGTGGGTAAACAGCAACACGAGGTTCGATCCACCGAATCAATTCATAACCCCAGAAACCAAATAACCCGCCAATACCAGGAGGTAATTGAGGTAATTTTACAGGTTGATAGGGTTGGAGACAGTTATCTAGAGCATCAAAGGGATCGCCCTCAAAAGTTTTAACTGTACCATCCCGATAAGTTTGGGTAGTATGGTTGCCTCTTGCTGACAATATCCATAATGGATCGCAACCCAGAAAACTATAACGTCCAATTTTCTCCCCACCTTCCACTGATTCTAGTAAAAAACTGTAGGGGCGATCGGCACAAACACGATACCAAGCAGAAACAGGAGTATCAAGGTCTGCTACCCATTCTTGGTATACAGGGACAAAGTTACCTTGTTTTGCTAGTTGGGAAAATTGGGAGAAGTCTGGAAATATCATAAATTTTGAAATTGGTATTAGATTAGAGATTCAGGAACCAACACCTTTATATAAATTACAGCATTTTTTAGGATTGATAATTTTATTAGTTACATAATATTAGATCGAGTTAGGTTTAACCTATTTGAAGTTTACTTTTTAAATTATGTGTATTATCGGTACTTTGATATTTTTTACTATATTGAAAATGCCTTCAAAGCGTCGAGGGGTAATACCATTTCTCAAAAACATTTCTACATTTTGTAGAGCAGGGGAGTGCGGGAGTGGAGGAGTGGGGGAGAAGTAAAAATAACAATAATTAATATTAAATGAGCTACAACTAGCAAAAAAAAGATTTGATATGTAATTATTAATTAATAA
>NZ_LGSU01000626.1 GCF_002260545.1 Hydrocoleum sp. CS-953
CTGCATCGCTGTAAGTATCCAAATTTCTTGTTTCTAATTTAACCCCATATTTGTCAGCTAAGGAGGTAAGTTTTTCGGCTTCACCAATCTGATAATTTCTGCCAGTAATTGTATTTGTTTTCATATTTCTTATTCATGTCTAATTCTATTCTTAAATTACCAAACTTTAGTAACTTTATGCAAGATATTTTAGGATTTTAAATTCAGAGGCAATTTTTGATAAAAATGGTAAATATAGCAATATGGTTTGAGTTGTGAGATATTGGAGATTTTTAGGGAACAGGGAACAGGGAACAGGGAACAAAGAAAAAATGTATCTATATATTATAAGATAACTGCTATATTCTATACCTTTAAGGAATACTTCAATTCTCACATCTGATTCCTGATTGCTATATTATGAATTTAATTGGGGCTTCTCAATAAACTTTTAAAGTATTTACAGATAGACATTTTAGCATTTTTTTAATGTAAGCTATTCACTTTATAAAACTGCCAAAACTCAAAATTTTCCTTCTTATAATTATCTTTTCCAAAAGGGACTTTCTGTTATTGAAAATGCTACACGACCAAAATATTGAGGTGCATGAAACTGGGGTTTTGGAGTTTGACTGGGAGACCATTGACTATACTGTAAATTTGTCTGACCACCTAGACGGTTAAGATTGAGATGCCAAATTTCTTCTGGTTTCGGTGGTATATTTTTAGCAACCTGAGCAAAATTGTTGAAAGGAATGGCTGCTTCTAATATCCAATATTTATCTGTATCACTATCGTCATTTAAACTCCCAACAATTGAAGTAGCAATTTTTATACCTTCACCATTCCATTCCTTAGTCTTTCGTCCCTCTGAAGTGTGACGATGAAATTGATCGAGAAATGCCTCCTGCACGTTCATTTCAATATTAAAATAGGTAAGGGGTTGATCGGGATTTGGTGCTGTAAAAACTTCTACACAATCATCTTGAAAAACAGCACTATCACGCTCGGTTTTTTCTGCCCAAATATGTGCATCTTCAACAATAAAAGATACATATAAATTATCATCATCCCACAACAATTTACTAACAGTTTTTTCTTGTTTTCCTGACTCCCACCAAGGAAATTTAAAAGCACCTACATCTGGTGCTGCTGTCCATGCTGGCTCATCTAATTTACCATCAATAATTATAGGCGTACCTGTCCTCAATATAGTATAAAATGGCTGGCTACCTGCCAATGTTTTCATTGATAAAAAAAGTATAAATGATAGAGAAAAAAGAGCAGCAATTAGTATTTTTTTGTACTTCAATATTTTCTGATGTTTCACAGTAATGTTCTAGATTATTGAATTTTAATTTGGTTAATTTGCACCAAAGGTTTATTTTAGCACTTGATAGTCTTTCACTACACCCATTAAGCTTAAACCTAAACTTAAAGGTAACTAACTTTAGAGATTATATAGCAATTTCCGAAGCTATGAGGTACAGTTGTTTTTATTCTTTTCTATTCCCTATTCCCTTATAAATTCTAAATCACCTTACTATTGTACAATAGTTGTACAGGACTTACGCATGAAGTACGAAAAACTAGCGTTTGAGATTGCTATCCGTTCCGGACTGCTCCGCAAACCCTGTCGGTCGCAATGACCAAAATACGTTGTACTGCGTAAGTCCTGTTGTAGTTATTATTTAAGATTAATTTATGAAACTAGAACAGACAGAATCATTGTCACCAGAAAACTCCACTCCAACAATTGACTATGATGTAGCGATCGTTGGTGCAGGTCCAGTAGGATTAGCAACCGCCCTTGGTTTACGTCAACGTGGCATTGAAAATATTATTGTCCTAGACCAAACTCGGTCTTTTCGTAGAGTGGGTCAGTATATTGTTGTTGTGCCCAATGGGTTACAAGCACTTAAACATATTGATACCCAAGCATATCAAAGTATGAAAGAAACTGTTAACAAATCCAATAACAATTCACTACAAAAAGATAAACCAAAGTCAAAATGGAATGTCACAAATGTGAATGGGGAAAAAATTTCTTTATTTTTTCTAGGATACGATGAAATAGTTCATAAATACGGAGATTTTGTAACATTTATGCATTGGTATGATTTACAGAGTCAACTGAGAAAACTATTACCAAGCCATATTGTTAAAGCTAATCATCGTTGTGTCAATATAGTTGAAGATCCAGAATTTCAATGCGTTCGCGCTGATTTTGTTTCTAATCTAGGGGCAAAACCTAACCCGTATTCCCACTGGGAAAATAAACAGGAAAAAGATAAAAATAGCACTGGGAATTCTTCCCAATTTGTTGAATCAGAAATAACATCGATCCGTGCTAAACTATTGATTGGAGCTGATGGAATTAATTCTACTGTACGTCAGCTAATGTACAAAGAAACTCCATACTCTGTATACAGCAAACCAGAATATTCTGGTTTTTCTGGTATCTGTTGTGATGAAGTTAAGGAAGTTCCAGAAGCTCTTTTACACCAAATTGAAGGTCGGTTTCTTGATGGTGCCACAGGGGTAGTAATTTATAATGACCCAGCCTTGGAAAATTCTACAGAAAATCAAATTCCCCAAATGAAAATGGTTATATTGTCGCAAGCGCCTGGTCAGTTTAAATATATAATTGATGCAGGTTTGGCTTTAGAGTTATTGGCAGGGAAGTCAGGAAAAGAGTTAATTGATACTGTAGTCTTGGAGTTGAAAAAGGCTAACTTTCCAGAGGTGATTCAGCAGTTTGTGGCTTTATCCTCTCCAGAGCAGATAGTACAACGCCCTTTTTATATTCATCCCGTAACTGTTAATACTCAAGACAAGCTCAAGTGGAACATGGGACGAGTTGTATTGGTGGGAGATGCTGCCCACGGAATGCCACCTCTTGCGGGTCAAGGTGCTAATCAAGGTTTTGAAGATGCTGCTGCGATCGCAACATTAATTGGTGATATTAACCAGAAAAATCAGTGGGATGATATGACAGCGATAGAAGCAGCTTTTAATAAATATAAATATTTGCGTTGCCCAATTTTGGAGCGCGTTCAAGAAGCAAGTTTAAGCATAATACCCCTTTCAGAAGGGCAGCAGCGGGAGTATGCTGAAAAACTCTACGGTCGTAATATTGCAGAAATTATGGAAACATTATTGTAACGATAACTCTTACAACTATTGTACAATATTTTTAGTAATTACCAATATCAGTTTATGAAACCAGAAAACTCCAGTCCAAAAAATGACTATGATGTGGCGATCGTTGGTGCCGGTCCAGTGGGATTAGCAACCGCCCTTGGTTTACGCCAACGTGGCATTGAAAGTATTATTGTCCTCGACCAAACTCGCGCCTTTCGTAAAGTAGGTCAGGGTGTCGATCTTTTACCCAATGGCTTGAAAGCACTTAAATATACCCATACCCAAGCATACGAAAATATCAAAGAAACTGGTAATAAGCTAATACAACCAAACCAGGAAACAAAGGCAGAAAAAAATCAGCCAGTTCCAGAATGGGCGACTAGAAATGTCAACGGGCAAAAAATCCGTTCGTTTTCTCTAGGATACGATGATTTTTTTCAGAAGTACGGGGAGGGGAGGGTATCAATATCTTGGTATGATTTACAAACTCAATTGAGAATACTGTTACCAGAGGAAGTTGTCAAAGCTAATCATCGTTGTGTAAATGTAGTCGCCGAGCCAGAATTGAAATGTGTTCGAGCAGATTTCATTTCTAATCTGACAGCAGAAGCTAATCCCTATGCCCATTGGGAAAATAAACAACAAGACGATAAAACCAGCACTGTAAGTTCTTCCCAATTACCCCAATCAGAAATTACATCTATCCGTGCTAAATTATTAGAGTTGTTGGGAAATAACTTAGATTACAAAAAAAATAAAATGAAAACAGATATATTTAGTTAGTGATTTTATTATTTATGC
>NZ_LGSU01000627.1 GCF_002260545.1 Hydrocoleum sp. CS-953
CTGTTCCCTCTGTCGTCACGCTCTGCAATATTTTATGAAATTGGTATTAGATACTTAATTTCTGGGTAAAACGACTGAGAGGCAAAATTTTTTGTGCCAAGTCACTTCAGTTATTAGTTAGGGCTTGCTGATTAAATCTCAAAGCATTGACAGAGAAAGGCTAAAGCCTTGCTCTGTTGTCTAAAAGTGCAAGCTTTTTGCTCCCTAAAGCTGAAAATATGAGTATTTTGAGTAGACAAGGGCAGAAAAACTTAAGGGCAGAAAAACTGAGGGACAATTTTTCCAACTACATACTCTGTAATTCCCCATTCCTCCTGACTCCTGACTCCTGACTCCTGACTCCTGACTCCTGACTCCTACCTTCATCCATAAGACTTTTTCAGCAAACCCTAGGTATCAGTTATAAGTACCTGCTCATAAAGCAGGAGGCTTGAAATACTAATTTTTCTTTTTTTATCCCCTTGTAGAAGGCAGGGCCGTTTCATTCTTGCTTACAGCAGTTTTCAAATGGATAAACCACAGTCGATTTGCACTGGGGGTATAATCGAAGACTTGTATTCGGTTGCAACTTGAGGATGTAGAGCTTTGAAACTAGCCTTTGCCTCCTGACTCCTGTACGGGCGAATGGCCATTCGCCCCTACGACTCCTGACTCCTACAAAAGTTTTGTGGTTTACTCAACTGAAAAGCGCTGTAAGGCTCCTGGGGAGCAGGGGAGTAGGGGAGAATTTTCCACGCTTTACCCACAGGGCATCCCCAATATTCATCAATTATTCTGAAAGGTTAAAAATACGAATAGTTTTTATTTGAGGGTATTGAACCAGATATTTAGACAGAGTTTAACTAGCTATTAGCTTTTCCTTAGGTAATGCGGAGCTTGCCAGCATTTAGCAGGAGCGCTAAAATCCGAGGGTTTAAGTCCCCCACAAGAGGAGAGAAAAATTACTGGTGCGCTTTGCGTGGGGGTGATAAGACACGGAGCGGCTGCTCTTGAGTATCCCCAATTATACACAGTGAAAAGCTAATAGCTGACTGCTGAGTGCTGACTGCTACTTCAATGACACTTATCAACTGAAAAATCGGCACTGATATGGCTAATTTCTCTATTTTCTGCTCCTAAACATCTCCCGTTCTCCTTAAATTGTTAACTCACTATACGAATGATACGGCCTTACCTTGTAGAAGGGCAGCTCGCAACCCAGCCAAAGGGAGGATTGAGATTGAGACCTTATTTTCTGGTCAAGAAATACCCCTATAAAATTAATTTCTATATTATTATATTTCAATAGTGCCACAACATGGATAGGACTTACGCCAAGACCATGTATGTAGCGTTCAAAACTATAACGTTATAGTTTTTTCCCTCTATATATAGTACCTCTGCGTAAGTCCTGATGGAATTTAAAATTCAACAGTATTGATTAGGTAAGGTTTGGAGGATTTTGTTTGTAACTGTTTAATTATTTCTGCCATCCTAACAATAGTAACTTGAGGTTAAGGTTGTGTGATATAGTTCTATATTGCTAAGAGTTTCTATATATTTATTTGTATTTGATTTCTTATGTCTACTTCTAAACTAACCTTGAATTTGGTAGAAGGATCTATATCTTTTGATTTTACTCCTGAAGCTGCAAGAAATTTACAAAGTGTGATAGCTGAATTAATGCAGCAATTAAAATCTGTTGCTGCCAAAAATGCTGCTGGTAGTTCTGGCAAAGCAACTCCACAAAAATCCACAGAATATCAGTATACAGGAGATGTATTTTTGGAAATATTCTGCAATCCTAATATTTGGCCTAGTCCTTTTGCTGCTAAAGTTTTGATTACTCTACGAGACGAGCGAATTCGGATTACTACTGAGGCTGAACTTACTAGAGTTTATGATGATATTAATCAATATTTAGAGCAAATAGAATAAAATTTTTGGTAGTCTTAAATATGAAGGGATATTAGTTAGTATATCTCTTTAATTGTCTGGATATAAACTCATTCATTGTTACTTGTTTACCATTACCAAATATTTTTATTAGCTATTGTATAAGGTTAAATTTCAGCAATTAACAATGTTCATGTCGGCGACAGCCGTTTGCGAAGCATTCCGCAGGAAAACAATTAATAATTAATAATTACCCCTTCTTGAAATAACGGGATTGGCTAAAAGGAATTTTTTTTGATTTATCCTCTTGAAAGGGGAGGCTTTAAACCTTAATTGTTGAATGAATAATTAATTATTGACTATCAACTCTTAATTATTAATTATTAACTATTAATTATTAATTATTCGGTAACATCCTCCCTTTGCTGATGAAGGATTGAGAATTACCGATTACTGATTACTATAGTATGATAATTTTCTTTTTTGGCAAGTTGATTTCTACTCAACAAAAAAAAGAATTATTGAAAAGCAAAGTCTAGAAAATTTTGTAGTAGATGAGAATGAAGTAAATTATTTGAGACTCTTCCATTAAATCAAAGTCTAATACCAATTTGATAAATGTTTGTTACAAATGGTAGAAGTAAGGAAGAGGGTAGAGGGAAGAAGGAAGAAGGAGTCATTTCAGTTATCAGTTATCAGTGAACCTCCGACTTAAAGTCGGAGGCTTGAAATACTGAGTTAAATATTTTTTTCATCCCCTTAAAAGGGGAGGCTTTAGACCTCATTTTTTGGTAAATATTGAAAAAAAAAGGAAAAAATGATAGAGATAACTGTCTAAAATGAATGGGAAAGGCTATTTTTAAGTATCTCTTATCGAGGTACACTTTTTTGTATCATTCTTTTTTCAAAGTGGTATAACAGGAAAGTCTCAATACCAAACCCTACATTTTCCTATTCCGCACGGAAGTACAGAGATACTTCCTGATTCCTAATTCCTAAAAAGTTTAATCTTTAGTGAAGATAATATATAGAGAGTATTTATCAACAAAATATTCAAAATCTTACAGTTTTAACCGATAAGATGAATTTACCGAAGAATTAATAATTAGGGTTTGCTGAAAAAGTATGAGTGGTCAGGGTAGGAGTCAGGAGTCAGGAGTCAGGAGTCAGAATAAATGGGATTTATAGAGGAGCTAGTAGGAAGAATAGTCCCTTGATTTTTCTGCTATAGTGAGCATTAAAGGCTCACTTTTTCAACCTGAATAACCTAAAAACTTACGGTTTTTCAGAACCTAAAAAGGCTAAAATTTATCTGTCAATACTTTGAGATTTAATCAGCAAGCCCTAATTATAGCTGTTGTTATATAGAGAAACTGGCAACCTAAAAGCATCTTCCGACTTTCCTCAAATCATAATTTTTCCCCTCATTTATTTGAGCTACAAAAGCTTTATATAAATATTTCTCAAGTGACTGAGGTACAGTTGTTTTTATTCTTTTCTATTCCCTGTTTCGCGAATACTAATCCCTACTCCCTACTACCTACTCCCTAAAAAAAATGAATTTTGTATCTCACGCTTTTTGATAATTGCTATAAATAAATCCAACATTCGATCTTTGATTACATTAATTACCATAATATTATCTGTAAACTATGCAAAACCAACGAATAAAAAACTCAGATGAAACCAATAGAATTAATTACAAATACCAATGTGCATCAAGAGTATCAACTTTCAAAATTTGATAGTCAAATGGGACTTTGGCCGTATTATGGTGTAATAAGTTGGTATAAACATCGAATAGATTCTCAGAGATTAAAAATAGCAATTCAACAAATAGTAGATACTGTGCCAATTTTGGGAGGGAGATTGGTAAAGAAATTTTTTTCTCCATTAAAAGTTGTATGTAACCCCAAAAAATCTGGTGTTGGTTTTATTGAAATTAATCTAGAGGAACAGGAAATAAATATTGATAATTTATTAGATGCAAAAACTTATGTAAAAAATGAATTCAATATTCCCAAAAATTCCTCAGATGCTATTAATAAAGAT
>NZ_LGSU01000628.1 GCF_002260545.1 Hydrocoleum sp. CS-953
AAAAATCAACAGAAACTAAATCTCAACCATTAGTAAATAAACAGTTTGCCTCTAATATTCCCACTACAGAAATATCTGATTATCAGAGTGAAGAATCTGAGAATGTGGTTTTGCAAAAATCAAAAGAAACTAAATCTGAACCCTTAGTAAATAAACAGTTTGCCTCTAATATTCCCACTACAGAAATATCTGATTATCAGAGTGAAGAATCTGAGAATGTAGTTTTGAAAAAATCAACAGAAACTAAATCTCAACCATTAGTAAATAAACAATTTAATCCCATCATTTCTCAAGAAAGTAATTTAATTAATAGCGAAATTACTCAAAATCAACAGAAATTAACATCTAACTTAGCTTTAACCTCACTACCAAAAGATGAACCTGTAGAACCAGATAGCAATACTACACCTATCCCAACAGAATCAGAAAAATATACTCCCCCTACATCACAACAAGCACAAACCTCTACAGAAGAAGGAGAACCCTTAGTACTAGTAGCTGAAGTTGTAGTTATTGGAGTAGACAGAGAACTCGAAGATCAAGTTTACCAAGTCATTAGCACTCAACCAGGACGCACAACCACTCGATCTCAACTACAAAAAGATATTAACGCTATCTTTGCTACTGGTTTCTTCAGAAATGTGAAAGCATTACCCGAAGATACTCCTCTAGGTGTACGGGTAACTTTTGAAGTCGAACCCAACCCCGTATTGAATTCTGTAATAATNAGACAGAGAACTCGAAGATCAAGTTTACCAAGTCATTAGCACTCAACCAGGACGCACAACCACTCGATCTCAACTACAAAAAGATATTAACGCTATCTTTGCTACTGGTTTCTTCAGAAATGTGAAAGCATTACCCGAAGATACTCCTCTAGGTGTACGGGTAACTTTTGAAGTCGAACCCAACCCCGTATTGAATTCTGTAATAATAGAAGGTGCAGAAGTATTTCCTGAGACTGAAACACAGAGAATATTCAGCGATCAATATGGTGAAACTCTAAACTTGAAAGTTTTTGAAGGAGGTGTCGAAGAAGTTAACCAGTGGTATCAAGACAATGGTTACGTTCTCGGACAAGTTATCGGTGCGCCTCAAGTTGATGACGATGGTACTGTCACCTTAGAAGTTGCAGAGGGGGAAATTAAAGAGATTCAAGTGCGCTTTGTGGATGCAGAAGGAGAAACAGTAGATGAAGAAGGTAACCCCATAGAAGGTCGTACCCGTGAATATATTATCACTAGGGAAATTGAGCTGAAACCAGGAGATATATTTCAGCGACAGACAGCAGAAAAAGATATTAGAAGAGTGTTTGGTTTAGGAATTTTTGAAGATGTGAGATTGGGGTTAGAACCAGCACCAGACGATCCTAACACGGCAGTTATAATTGTAAATGTTGTAGAGAAAAGTACAGGTTCTCTAGCATTTGGTGGTGGGGTTAGTTCTGCAAGTGGGTTGTTTGGTACAGTGAGTTATCAACAACAAAATATTGGTGGTAATAATCAAAAATTAGGTGGTGAGTTTCAGGTCGGTGAACGATTAGTATTAGCAGATGTTAGTTTTACAGATCCTTGGGTGGGTGGAGACGATCATCGACTCTCTTACACTGTTAATGCGTTCAGACGGCGAGCAATTTCGGTGATTTTTGATTCTGATGATGATAACGACCAGCGCGATGTCGATCTGCCTAATGGTGATAACCCACGGGTTATTCGTACAGGGGGTGGGGTTAGTTTCACTCGTCCGTTTATTCCTAACCCGTTTGTCGATCCACAGTGGACTGCTTCTCTGGGATTAAAATATGAACGGGTAGAAATTCAGGATAGTGATGGTGAAGTTGAACCCAGGGACGAATTAGGTAATAAATTGACTGCTGATGATTCTGGTAAAGACGATCTATTGACTATTCAATTTGGTATTGTTAATGATCGCCGTAATAATCCTCGACAACCTACTTCTGGTAGTTTGCTGCGGTTTGGTACAGAACAGTCTATTCCTGTAGGTTCAGGAGAAATTGCTATGAATCGTTTGCGAGGTAATTTCAGTTATTTTATTCCAGTCAATTTTACTAAGTTCGCTGATGGACCTGAAGCTTTAGCTTTTAATTTACAAGCAGGTCATATAGTAGGAGACTTACCTCCTTATGAAGCTTTTCCTCTGGGTGGTACTAACACAGTGCGTGGATATGATGAGGGTTCGGTGGCAGCAGGTCGTACTTTTGTGTTAGGAACTGTTGAGTATCGCTTTCCTGTATTTAAGTTTCTTGGTGGTGCTTTATTTGTTGATGCTGCAACAGTATTTGATAGTCAAAGTTCTGTAATTGGTAATCCTGGAGGTGTAAGGGAAAAACCAGGAGATGGTATAGGTTATGGTGCTGGTATCCGGGTACAGTCTCCTCTAGGTCCGATTAGAATTGATTATGCTATTAATGATGAAGGTGATACTCGTTTCCATTTTGGTATTGGTGAGCGGTTCTAATATCAGGCGCGATCGATGTTTCTTACAAATCTTTAGACTGATTCTAGGAGTCAGGAGTCAGAATACATAGGGAACTACTTTTGGGAGCACGAGGAGCCACGCTTACAAGGGTATATTTTTTACTTTTGATGTAAAAGAAGTATGGGGTAGAAAAAAGCACATTTTTATTAATATTTTATACTGAATAAAAGTGATTACTCACCCCTTTGTTAAAAACTTACCTGTGTAATACCAATTCCCATGCATTATTGCTATACTTGGGCGATACTTCAGTTATTAACCGCTCGGTACAATCAGAATCATTTTTTGGCTGATTTGAGCTAGTTTAATGTTAATTATTCTTATGTTTGCTTCTCCGGTACGGACGTTGCACAGGCAAAAATGCGTTTTCCGTTCCGGAATCCTCCGCAAACATGTCGCTCCGCGTTTAGCGTTCCGCAAAACTTTCCTGACGGAATGCTCCGCAAACGTTAACGCTACGCGACATATAAAGCGGAGCTTTGCGTCAGCAAAACGTCCCTACACTCCCCTACTCCCCTGCTCAAGTAAATATAGAAAAGTTTTTGAGAAATGGTGTAAGTAAGAGTAAGGAGGNTTTCCTGACGGAATGCTCCGCAAACGTTAACGCTACGCGACATATAAAGCGGAGCTTTGCGTCAGCAAAACGTCCCTACACTCCCCTACTCCCCTGCTCAAGTAAATATAGAAAAGTTTTTGAGAAATGGTGTAAGTAAGAGTAAGGAGGAATAGGAATAAAAGAAAAAAATTTCCCGTTTATCCCCTTGAAAGAGGAGGCTTGAGACCTTATTTATTTAGTCAAAAGTCATTTCTTAATAGCCAACTCCTGACCTCTAGCCGTTGGTTCAATAATTGATAATTGATAATTGATAATTGATAATTACCTCTCCCTAAAACGGATTGGATTGAATAAAAGGAAAATAAATTCATTGTTTCTNTTGATAATTGATAATTGATAATTGATAATTACCTCTCCCTAAAACGGATTGGATTGAATAAAAGGAAAATAAATTCATTGTTTCTCCTTTAAAGGAGAGGCTTTAAACCTTAATTATTCAGTAAGTAAATATTTATCCAATTAGTATGGATGCTGTATTTCTATTTCTACTGTTTATCTGTCGTCTCTACCTTTACCTGGTGTAATATCTTCGTCATCTTTTGGATCTTCTTGATCTGCCTGAGCAATAAGTTTCCATGACCTTTGTTGATCAAATTGTTCTTGAGCAGTCAAATTACTCGTAATTGCTGGAATCATATTGAGTCCTGTCAATACAGAACTGATAAGAATGATTGAAACTATATATTTAGACATTATTTAAGGATTGGTAATAAGGTGTATTCTCTTATTCACAATTTGTATTTATAGCGCTGTGCTCCGGGAACAGGCACTATTGGAACAGGCAACAGGGGGAATAAATTGCCGATAATATAAGACTTCTAGCTCTTTT
>NZ_LGSU01000629.1 GCF_002260545.1 Hydrocoleum sp. CS-953
CCATATAACAATAAGAAATAGTTCGTGAAACAAAACTGTAGGGGTTTGGTCTCCCAACCCAAACCTATATGTTTGACCAATAATTGAATTTGTAGGGGCGGGTTGATTTTATCTAATGGTTAAACTCATTAATTTAATGTGGAAACCGCCCCTACTACTGCCACATTTTACTGCCTATTTATTTTGGGGCGGGTTGATTTTATCTAATGGTTAAACTTATTAATTTAATGTGGAACCCGCCTCTACAAATTTGCACTATTTAAGATGTGTCAGTCTATTGCAAGTTTTGGTTTATCAATAAAATAAATTATTGATAAAGCATAATTTCCTTCACTCCAAACGTTAAGTAACTAGAACAAATAAATTAGGAGTGAAGTAAAAATGGCCATACAATCTTTTGAAGACTTGGTTATAAATAATAGTGCGAAAACTGGCGGGAACATTGCTAAATTAAATGATAGAGAGGCAATGCTTAAGTTTAGTATGGATTCTGGAATAGAGCAAATACTTTATATCACTAAATATGATTCTATTCTGAAATTTTCTGTTCCTAGTGCTGCTGTATTTGATTCTTTAGAGGAGATTCCACATATTATTTCTAGTGTTTTATTAACAAAAAATGCTGAATACAAACTGGGGGAATGGTGTGTGGAAAAAATTCAGGGTAAGATGGTTTATTCTATCATGCACAATGTAGATATGAACTTTGTTGATTCAGGTTATTTTGTGAATTTAGTCAGTTGTCTAGTTTCAGAATGTGATAAATTTGATGGTTTTTTAGTAGAGGCAGAAGTAGGGTGTACAAATCTAAATAGATTAACTGGTTAACTGTGAATAAAACAATTAGTATTTGCCCATTCTAATAGAACATCTAGACTAAAACTGTGGGTAAGTTTGAGCAACCCGGAAGACCTCTCCCCCGACCCCTCTCCTACTCCGAGAAGAGAGATATATATTCCCCCTTCCCTTGCAGGGAAGGAGGTTAGGAGGTTAGGTTTTTTTACCCACAATTTTAGCCTAGACGCGCTACTACTAACTCTTAGTTTGACCAATCAATAAACTCGTAGGGACATTGTATGGAAAATCCCTACAATATGAGCTACGAAATTATAGATTTTTCCAGCATTTTTTTGCATCGAATCCCAGAAGTAATTACTAAAGGCACACAAGAGAATTTATGTGGCCTAATTTTTGCTTTTTTGTCCTAAAATTTTAGTAATGATATGATAAAAGCACCATTAAAAAGTCAACAGCAACAGGCAATGAATCTAAAACCGGAAGACTTGAGCCAGTTATTCAAGGACATCCTTAAGGATGAAGCTGATATTCGTAATAGAGCCAGAAATAAGTTGTCAACATGGCTTTTGCAACATCCGAAAATTGGTCTAATAGTTAAGAAGAGTTTTTCTCAGACTAATTTTGATGACTCAAATGAATTTTATGATAATTCCCTACAGGAAACATTCTTAAAGTTTGACAAAATTCTTACAAATTTTTGTAGGAGAAATCAAATTACTCTCGATCAACTAGATAATATTTCTGATGATAAGCTTGATAATCTTTTCATTTGTTACTTTAATCGTGCCCACTACAATACAGCTTGTAATTTATATCGTCAATGGCAAAGCAAAAGTCAAGTTGATGGGCAGATTGTTGTCAGTTTAGACCAACCTAGAAATGATGTTGATGGTCAAGAATATTCAACGGTGGGTGAGAAGATAAAAGACCATAAAAACTTAAACGATTTAGATAATTTTGACCTAGGGGATCTTTCTCAGGAAACTATAGATAATTTACCTATTTTTGGTGGTTCTATAGATAAGTTGCGCAACTGTACTAAAAAAGTTGACTGCTGGGAATTTTTACTGCTGAAATGTCGAGGTTATACAGAAACAGAAATTGCTAATAAAATAGGTGTTAATCAATCTACTGTTAATCGAAATTGGAAGAATAAATGCCTCAAATGTATAGAGCAAATTATTGCAGAAAATAATTCAATTTATTCCAGAAAATAATATTGAATAAGTGAGTCAGAACTCAGGCTTAATATTCCACTCTGTAGTTCCATGAAACGTCCCTATATATACCTTTTTTGAATGAATTGTCAATCTATAATTATTAACTTCAACTATGAATAACATCACCGAATCATTGATTTTTAGAGTTCCGTTATCTCCAGAAAGTTATGCTATGGCTGAACAATTTGCCAAACAACAACTTTCTCAACAACGGGCAAAAGAAGTTTATCTAAATACTCTGGCAGTATATATCGGGCGAGATTTTATCAATGGCTTAGATTTTGATACAAACTTAGAAAATGCTGACTGTTTTAATCCTGTTTGGCGGATGGCTGAGGATGTGGCAGATGTAATTATTCCCGATTTGGGAGTAATAGAATTTCGTCGGGTTTTACCAGGAGAAATAAGTTTTTTAATTCCTGAATTTGTCAGAGAAAATCGACTGGTTTATGTGGCTGTTGGTTTTGATGAATCTTTGGATTTTGGCGATATTTTAGGATTTATTTGTTTGAGCGATTTAACTGAATCTGATGGTTATGTTTCTCTGGAAATGTTACAACCTGCTGAAAATTTATTGGATTATTTAATGCAGTTAGAAGCGGGTAGGGATTTTTTGCTTAGTGATGACCCCTTAGCTGTGGAATTTCGTAATGTTGTGGAGGTCGAAACCCAGGAAAAATCTTTGGGTTTAATGGCAGCAGCATTCGAGGCAATTTATCGTCAATCTCCTGATGATGGGGGAAACTGGCGTGGTAAAGGGGGAAAGGTATTGGCGGGTGATTTGCCCGCCGTCGGTAAAGTTATGGAAGAAGGAATGGCTATTTCTACCAGAGATGAGGTAGGGGAACCTGTGGCAGAAATTAAGTCGGTGTCGCGCACTACTCAAAAGTTGGCTAAAAAACTTTTGGGTAAATTGGCAGAGATTTGGGAGTAATTTTAGATGTTGTAGGGGCGAATGGCCATTCGCCCCTACCGGGGTGTTGATACTTTGAGCATCTCACTTACACGCCGGAGGAATGCTCATGGGAGAATTAACGCGAGCAAGGGAAGAATTATGGACGGGAGCAAGATGCTCCCAGTGCTAATAATTGATCGTCTAATCCAGCAAGCTAATTTTCGAGTAAGCGATCGCCTCTATATAGAGATTTTAATTGCAGCAAGAGAGAATCAAATTATTCAGATCAAACAAAAATAACATGAACGAACAACGCCTAACAGCATACACAGAACTAATTCACGAACTCCTAGAATGTCACCAAGGCGAAGTGCCAAATATTCTCCAAAATCATGAACACCTCATAGATGAAGGATTAATCGCTGTAATGCAGCAATATGCTCAACACCTGGCAGAAGCAGGCAACGAAAATAACGCCCGACAGCTAATGAATATGGCTCAACAACTAGCACAATGGTTAAATCAATCGCCAAAATCTGTCTCCGTAGAATCTTACATCACTCTACTGCAACAACTACTACAAGCAGAATTAGAAATTTACAACGGTAAAGCAAACAAAAGCATCGTCTACCACATCCTAAACAATAACCGACACCTCCTTGATGAAAACCTCGCCCACATCCTGCCAAAATACGCATCCGACCTCATCACTAACAACCCTCCCGAAACTACCGATACTACTGTTGCATTAATCGTAAACCTGAGTTTTCATATTTTGGATTTTCCAAGGGGAGACAGAAAAGCACAAATAGAAATAGCGATCGCCGGATATCTATTCACCCTCAGCCACCTTCAGGAAAACACCAAAAATTGGGCAAGGATTCAAAATAATCTTGGTACTGCCTACAAAAACAGAATCAAAGGTAACACAGCCGATAACATAGAACCTGCTATTGCCTGCTACCAAGCTGCTTTGAGAGTGAGAACTGAATCTGCCTATCCCCTAGATTGGGCAATGACTCAATACAACCTAGGATTAGCCTACTATAACA
>NZ_LGSU01000063.1 GCF_002260545.1 Hydrocoleum sp. CS-953
GTTCATTATTGTAGGGTGCGTATTTAAGGCTAAAATTTTACTTGTGAAAGGTATTTAGCAATCTGTCGTAACGCACAATTTTAGTTGTGTTAGTCTACTGCTATTTTTATCAAAATAATTAGGTCTAAAATATCACATTTTAAGGCGAAATGTTTTTATAGGATTGCTCAAAATATCCATGACAAAAATAAATCATGAATTATTAATTATTAATTACAGTCATTCTAAATTTAGATTAATACAACTATTTCTTACTAGAAGATAATTTCAGTAGAAAAAGTATTCTATCTTTATTTGAAATGACTATATTAATTATCAATTATCAATTATTCATTATCCATTACTCTTCTACTTCTAATTGAAATGACTGTGGAAAAGCATCAGGTTTAACTAAAATCTTGGCAATTTTCCGATTACGAATTACTTCTACTGCTAAATCTTCTCCGACTAAACTTTTTTCTACTTCTTGTTGAACTTCTGTTGGACTTTTAACTGCTACTCCCCCTACTCTTTGAATCACATCTCCTTGGCGTAAACCAGCTTTTTCTGCTGGAGAATCTTCTATAACTCTTGTAATTACTACACCTTGATTATCCTTAATTTTTGTCTCCAATTGTCTATTAATTTCATCCTTTACTTCGGGAGTTAAATCAACCATTGAAATACCTAAAAATGGATGCTCTACTTTCCCATACAAAAATAATTCATCGGCAATTCTTTTTGCAGTTTCTATCGGAATAGCAAACCCTAATCCCTGAGCATCTGCTCTAATGGCTGTATTAATTCCTATTACTTCACCTTGAGCATTTAAAAGTGGCCCACCAGAGTTGCCAGGATTAATTGCAGCATCTGTCTGAATAAAACGAACTCGTTTGTCTGGAATACCCACTTGAGAACTGGTACGATCAATAGCACTAATAATTCCCACTGTTACAGTATTGTCCAAACCTAGAGGATTACCAATAGCGATCGCCCATTGTCCCGGAATTAATTGTTCTGATTTACCCATGGACACCTCTGGCAAATCTGTGGCCTCAATTTTAATTATTGCTATATCAGTTAGTGAGTCCACCGCTTTAACCTGACCATCAAAAACTCGGCCATCTTTTAGTGTCACCTTAACTGTATCTGCTCCATCGACTACATGAGCATTGGTAATTAGGCGACCATCAGGACTAATAATTACTCCAGACCCAGTACCACGCTTAACTCGTTCTTCTGGAGCAGGCAAATTTTCCCCAAAGAAGCGTTTTAATAGAGGATTTTTTAAAGCTTCTGGAACTTGAGTTGTTAACTTTTTAGCGGCATCAATACGGACTACTGCGGGACCTACTTTTTCCACTGCTTCGGCAATAAAATTATGGTTAGTGGAGGAAACTAGGCCATTTCCAGAAGTTGGATTAGATGGTTGTGTTTGTTCCTTGACTACAGGTATTGCATTAGTTTGGTTAAGCAATTTTTTAGCTTCGATATAATCATGGCCTAACCATCCTGTGGCACTACCAATGGACAATAGAGAAAAATATAGAGTTAATTGTTTGAAGGATAAAGTCATTTGTTTTTCCCGCTAGATAATCCTATTTTTAAATATTTGCATAGGAGGGAAGGGGGCGGATACTACCACATTCCCATGAACAAAAACAAGTAAATTGTTGATTTATTCAGTTAGTTGAGGACTATGGATAAAGACTAATATTAAAGAAGTCAGAAGTCAGAAGTTGTTTTTGTAAAAAGGATTTACCGAAAAATCAAGGTATAAAGCCTTCTATTTCAAGATAAAAAAAGAAATAATATTTCCTTAGATTCAATCCTTTCGATTTTAAGCAGAGGTAGTTATCC
>NZ_LGSU01000630.1 GCF_002260545.1 Hydrocoleum sp. CS-953
AGGGGAGTAGGGGAGTAGGGGAGAAAGATTTTTGTTGGGTTTTTCCGTTGGAAATGCTCCGCAAACGTCCCATGCTGCGCAATGAATCGCGCAAACAACCCAACCTACATCTATTGCACCATTTAAGGTGTGTCAGTCTACTACAAATTTTGCTGTCACGAGTTGTTCTTAGGGGAGGGAAATACGGCAAGCTATGTTCTCTTACCCAACAAACTTTAATAAGTGTGTCAACTTTTTGAGAGTTTTGTCTAGTAAAGATTTTACAACAGAAGTTATTAATTGTAATTAGTTTTCCGGAGAGGTTTTGAGTTGGATGTAGTGACACTTATCACTACTCAAAACTGAAATAAGTCACTTTTTCACAATTGAATAGCTCACTCTAGAACAACCGAAAAATCACGGATATTCCAGATTTTTATCACCACTTAAACCTGAAATTTGGGAGATGATTAAACTATCTTGTTAATTGTTAATTACTTATGACTATTCCTCAAAAAATACCATACGATGTTGACTTCAGCAGTCAAGAAGAAATGGGTGTCTTTGGTATAAAAATTTTACAGGCTAGCAATTTATCAGAAGGAATATATCTACACCATTATCGCCACTTACCATTTGAAATGTTGCACAATGCTTTTCGCATACATAGTGTTAATATATATACTTATGTCTCTCCAGATACTGATTATGAAGAAAATCTAACAAGAAGAATTCAGAAACGACAAGTAAAACAACAAAATATAGTTGTTATGCCTGCTGAAATAGAATATTCTCTCAACTGGAATCAAACCATTTCTTATTTATCATTAAATTTTGAGCCTATCATTCTCAAGCAGAAATTAAATGACATAGTTAAAGGTGATTCTGTCGAGTTATTACCACATTTTTCCTTTTCCGATCCCCTAATATCTAGTATTTTTCAGGCTTTACAACAAGAATTATTCAACCCTGGTTTGTGCGGTCAATTATATATTGACTCTTTATTACAAACCTTCTATATTCATCTACTACGAAATTACTGCGTTCAAAAACCCATCCAAATTTCACCAAGCAGTTTCTCCAAAACCATATTAAATCAAGTTATCGACTATATCCAAGCTAATTTACACCAAAATTTGACTCTGACTGAATTAGCTGCGATCGCCAAAGTTAGCCCTAACTACTTTGCTACTCAGTTCAAAAAATCTATCGGCATCACACCCCATCAATATGTAATTGGACAACGTGTTGCTAAAGCCAAACAATTATTACTCGAAGGTAAATTAACACCAAAAGAAATTGCCTATGAGGTTGGATTTGTAGATCAAAGCCATTTGACCCGTCACTTCAAAAAGGCGATGGGCGTTACCCCCAAAAAATTTTTACTAAAACAGTAAGAATATCCAATTTACCGAGGTGTCACACCATTTAGCAATATTGTCAGAGTTTAACATAATTTAGACAACTATACCAGTATAACTATATAAATATATATGAACTTATGTTAATGTTTATTAATAAATCAACAATAGTTAATTAACCCTTTTTCCTCCTAAAAGTTGGCATGACAAATCTGCACCCCAGAATTTCTCTAGAGTAGGAGTCAAGTTTTTTGGCAATTTTATCCCTTATAGCAGGGAACAGGGAACAGGGAAGAGGGAACAGTTGGAAAAGTGTTTCCTAGTCTAAGATTCATCATCAGTCTATGTCCTAATCGCCCTGGCTGTTGTTTTATATACATAAGATAACCCAGTTTGTAATTTAAACTGGGTTATAATATAGATGTTTTCTAGAAATAATGACCAATAAAATTTGCTATTGTCTATATTTTGAATCATAACAACCATAAGAATTAGATAATACCTTGTGATTAATGTCTTGATTTTCTAAGTCGTCTGCTAATTTTTCTGCTTTATCTTTGGCTGTTTTGAGAACTTGACGAACTACCCACGGCGAAATTTCGGGATTGTGTTCTATCTCCCTAATTAGAGTATTTAAGTATTTAGCGATGATTTTTGCTTGTTGATGAGAGTCTTGGGACATAAGTTATATTGTTCCTATATTTGATTATTTATCTTTACTTTAATTTTACTCAAAAAATTTTACATATCCTGGAATAAATGTGCAACTTGATAAATCTGAACACTATAAAAATATTAAACTCAGGTGTAATGAATATATATATATTAACTTTTTTTCTACTAACAACCATAGTATTTAGATTTGAGAGATTAACAGAGAATTAAATGGTTGAGAAATGGGTGAAGGAGAAACAGAAACAAGTGGGAGGTAATTAGGGAGTTTTTGGCAGTATCAAAAATTATCATTTAGTTGGGAAACTCATTTGGAAAGGCTATATTATAGTTATAGCAATTCCCAAGAAGCGTGAGGTACAAAATTCGTTTGTTTTAGGGAACAGGGAACAGGGAACAGGGAACAGGGAACAGGGAATAGGGAATAGGGAATAGAAAAGAAATTAAAGAGCTTGTGTACCTCATAAGCTTGAGAAACGCTATATCTATTTACCAAACTCAAAAGTTGAAAAATATAGGAATGCCATGATTATAGTTAGAATTTCTTAAAATATTTTTCCAGCTAATATAATTAATCCTATTTTTTTACATAACATTCAAGTTTGATATCAATACTTTTGATATGATTAACAAACCAGTCTAACAACTTGCTTTTAACCTCAAGAGCAATTATTTTTTCTGACTGATTTTGATTTATACTCTTGGAAATTATTTCAAGATTATTTCTGAATTGAGCATGAGCGCCTTTATTTGTACAAGCTACTGGACATTTATACATATCCATACATGATTCTTCATATTTAAAATGGTTGTTTACATACATCTCTAGGAAACTGAATATCGACTTGAGTTCCTGTTTTCCCTTGTTTTTTTCTAATCCTTCCATGAGAGCATCCATTTGATCCAGTAACTGTTTATGTTGAAAATCAAGCAAAGGAATACCAATTTTTAAAGATTCATTCCAAGTGGATACCATAGCCACCTCTTGTTAATTTAGGATAGTAAATTGAATTTATTTGGCTAATTTATTGTATCAAAAACAAATCTGAGTCTTTAGCAGATACTAAATTTTGTTACTTATTGCAAAAGTCAATAATATCAAAATTTATAAATATTTACACCATACACCTAGTACCTAAATTGTTGACAAAAATTTCGGCGCAAATTACTAGGTTTGATTACTTAACTTTGTCTGATTAACTTTTTCTCAATAAATTGAACTAATCTTTACAGGTTTGATTTGATGTCCGATATAATATCGGTAATCAAAACTCAGTTTAGTTGACTTTAATACTAGGCATGAATTTAGATATAGCGTTTCTCAAGTTACTGAGGTACAGTTGTTTTTCTTATTTTCTATTCCCACCGAACCCGAATTACTACTCCCTATCTCCCTTACTCCCCTACTCCCCTACTCCCCTACTCGCTCAAACCAACGAATTTTGTACCTCACTCTTTTTGGGAATTGCTATACCACACCCCTACCGACTGCCAATTCCTCCACGGACTTGTATACAAAGGCCGAAAAATAATGGTTAATGTGCCGAACATGACATGAAATTAGTCATGTAACCATAACAAAATTATTCAAAAAAACAACAGATATTTTTCTAGTAATAGTTTTTACTTAAAATTCTACTAAATTTATCCTGATCCGGAAAAAAACCGTTTTAATTGTTGGGGCAGAAGCTATAATAGAATCACCACAGCAATTCTATTTGAAGTGCTTTCATTAAGTATGGGCAATGAGGGGAGTACGTCTAGGAGTTTTTCAGCTTTAATGTCAATAATTAACAATTAATTAATAATTCTAGATTGGTGTCCAATCCAAGACAGATAGCTATAAGATAGTATCTTTGTTCCTTTTTTGTTAACTACTACCAATTAAATTTTTACAAATAATTAGTTTAATCTTTTATAGACATTTCTGGAATGGCTGAGTAACAAAAATTAAATA
>NZ_LGSU01000631.1 GCF_002260545.1 Hydrocoleum sp. CS-953
AAAGAAGTTAATTCGGAGTTAAATGAAATAATTCTCTTTGACTATCTACACCAGATTAAATCACTAACTAACTTATTAGGCTTTTAGCTGTCACAAGTTTCAATCTACATCTAAATAATAAACAATAGCTGTAATGCTTTTTTGACTAGATTTAAAAAGGCAACTTAAAGTCTGACAGAAAATCAAATAATAGCAAACATCACGCTCATCAGATTACATTAATTGTTTTTGATTTTTTGTGTGAGATTTGATTGAGCAGAAATAAAGATCGAGAAGGCGAATGCCTCGATTAATTAAAAAAATTCGGTTGGCTTAACTGTAAATGTCTGTCGAAGAGATACCGCTAAAAGTCTTGGTTATAGCAGTAGGAATATTGCAGACAACATTTATATAGCATCTATCACTTGAGTGTGACTCATTTTATCAGTTTTACGGAGTGGAAATAATTAATTATGGCTGACGTTGCATTAAGAGACGCAAAAATTATTGGTCAAGAGAACTTTGAATTATGGAGTGAAGGCTTCGATCCCGATGGTTATCTTCCAGTCTTGCCTCACCCAGATGTAGTAGTTCCCTTTTATAACCCTATTGAAGAGTGGCAAAATAACCCACAGGGAAACACCGGAGATTTCTTTTCGAGCTGGGGTCCAGATGAGGTATTAGAAGCACAACTCTCGATGGAAGAGTTAGAGCGATTAGAGATAGAAGGTTTAGGAATTCTCACCTCAGCAGATGGATTAGTACCATGGTTACCTCGTCTCGATCCTGATACCGGACTACCCCTTTTAGATGAAAATGGAGAAACTCTACCTAGCTTCACTCCTTATGAAATACTGAGAGCGTATCAAGGTACAGCTCCTGACGGTACAACTTCCGAGCTCAAGATTCCTGGTCCATTGATAGTGACTGAACCTGGGGACAAGGTACAAATTACTCTGACAAATAATTTAACTAAGATAGAAGAAGCAGGAAATACTCCAGCTAACACAGCATCTAACCTACATACCCACGGTTTCCATACATCTCCTCTAGGTCGTGCTGATAATGTTCTACATTTACTAGGTGCTGGAGAAACCTTTGAATATGATATTCAGATTCCCACAGACCAAACTGTTGGTCTAAGTTGGTATCACCCTCACTTTCATCACAAAAAAATCGGTATGTGGGAAACCCGCCAGTTTAAACGGCGGGATGGAAGCGAATCGACGGGTTTTAACCCGTAGTCATGTTGACAATTCAAGTATACTTCGCTAATATATACATTATACAGCGAAAACTATTGTATGTACCTAACTCAAAAGAACAAAATTAGAAATTTGTCTAGCACCGAATTTAAAGCGTTAAAAACTTTGTGCAGATTATCTAAAAATATGTACAATGTCGGCTTGTATTCTGTGCGACAATTCTATTTCTCTGAGGGCGGATGTCTAAGGTATGAATCAAATTATCATTACTGCAAAGAAAACGAAAATTATCAGCTACTTCAAACTGATATTGCACAACAGACTTTGAAAGTGGTAGACAGGTCTTTTAAGTCATTTTTTAACTTAATTCAGAAGGCCAAAGAAAGTCTCTATCGGTTTGAACAAATACGAATGCCTAGATATCTCAAAAAAGAGGGATACTTTCCTTTAATAATACCTCGAATCAAGGTAAAAGATGGATATTTCAATATTCCAATGTCTAGGAAATTTAAGGCTGAATATGGTGCAGTAAAAATCCCTTTTCCTGAGAGATTAGCAGATAAGAATCTTAAGGAAGTTAGAATAATCCCTAGATTTGATGCCCAGTTTTTTGAAGTAGAATTTATTACCGAGTCGGAGGCAGAGCCAGTAGTAAAAACAGATAATGCAGTAGCAATAGACTTAGGTTTAAACAATTTAGCCACTTGTGTATCAAACACTGGGTCATCGTTTATTTTAGACGGTAGAAAACTCAAATCAATTAACCAGTGGTACAACAAAGAAAATTCTAGATTGCAATCCATAAAAGATAAGCAGGGTATTAAAGGTTTGACAAAAAAACAAATTAGTATCACTGTAAATCGGAATAATCAAGTTAGAGATTACCTAAATAAGGCTGCTAGATACTTAATCAACTGGTGTCGTAAAAATCAAATATCCACTCTAGTTGTAGGTGTTAATCCTGGCATGAAACAAAATATCAATTTAGGCAAAAAAACTAACCAAAAGTTTGTACAAATACCGCACCACAGTTTGAGACTAAAGCTAAAATCTATGTGTGATAGATACGGGTTAACTTACACTGAACAGGAAGAATCCTATACTTCTAAAGCTAGCTTTATAGATGGTGATTTAATCCCTGTATATAATGCTGATAATCCAACCGAATATAGTTTCAGCGGTAAACGAGTTAAACGTGGTTTGTACAAGACTAGAGAAGGGAAATTGATAAATGCCGATACTAACGGTGCATCGAACATTGGAGTTAAAAGCAACCTGAATGGGTTTACCCCGGACAGACTAGAGGCATCTTTGGCCATGCCATTAAGGGTAAAATTTGACGTGAGGAAAGTCCGTCAAATTTATTCCGCTTAAGAATCCACGCGACTTTAGTCCGTGGAGTGTCAAAACACTTATTCTAGGAATCTGATTGGTGAATGCAAGCTAGCTAAATATTTACAAAAGTTTTTCTGTCTATTTCTATTAACTAGCTATTAGCTTTTCCTTAGGTCATGCGGAGCAAACAGCATTTAGCAGGAGCGCTAAAATCAGAGGGTTTAAGTCCCCCACAAGAGCTTGAAAAATTAGTGGTGCGCTTTGCGTGGGGGTTATAAGACGCGGAGGGGATACTCAAGAGAAGCCCCCATTATACCATTTCTCAAAAAGTTTTCTACATTTGATTAAGCAGGGGAGTAGAGGAGTGGTACGGACGTTGCATGCAACGTCCGTACAGAGNCTATTAGCTTTTCCTTAGGTCATGCGGAGCTTGCCAGCATTTAGCAGGAGGGCTAAAATCCGAGGGTTTAAGTCCCCCACAAGAGGAGAGAAAAATTAGTGGTGCGCTTTGCGTGGGGGTTATAAGACGCGGAGGGGATACTCAAGAGAAGCCCCCATTATACCATTTCTCAAAAAGTTTTCTACATTTGATTAAGCAGGGGAGTAGAGGAGTGGTACGGACGTTGCATGCAACGTCCGTACAGAGAAGTAAAGATAAGAATAATTAACATTCATAAGTGCTAAAATTAGCAAAAAGATTAAAATATCGGTGTTAACTACTTAATAACTGAAGTGTTAGCTAAGTATAGCATTACTTTTAGTAATTCGTATTATATCATGTCCGGATAAGAGCGTGATAAAAAAAACTTTCTTCTTTTTATACTTTCTTTCTCCTCTCTTCCCTCCTGACTCCTGACTCCTGACTCCTGACTCCTCCCTCATTTATTTATAACTATTCAACCGGACATGATATTATACACAGTGAAAAGCTAATAGCTGACTGCTGACTGCTGACTGCTGACTGCTACTTCAATGCCAACCATTTTCTGCTTGCTGCAATACATAAGCTGATACAGTTTCAATTTCTGCTGGAGTTAAACGGTCTTGATAAGACGACATATTGTTTTTACCATTTTTAACTAGAGAAGCGATCGCCTCGACAGAATCTAATTTATTTTTTTTCAAAGTCCTTATTTTTAAGTTTTTCCACCTTCTAACAATATTGCCTCCATTAGCATGACAACCTGCACAATGAATCTGAAAAAGTTCTCCACCTTTTGTTGTTTCCACTCCTAATACAGTG
This sequence comes from Hydrocoleum sp. CS-953, assembly GCF_002260545.1. GTDB lineage: Bacteria > Cyanobacteriota > Cyanobacteriia > Cyanobacteriales > Microcoleaceae > Trichodesmium. The sequence goes on from NZ_LGSU01000631.1 coordinate 3,763, forward strand.
GGCATTTTCATAATATTGATTGATATAAATATCAATAAGCAAACTGTAATTATTTTTTTCATTTTTTCCTTTGTAAATTTAATGAGCAGATGTCAGTATCGTGAAATATCTAATACTTTCTCAGGTTTCTAGAAAATATTTTTTGAATCTGTAAAAATCTTGATTCATAGAAAGATAAAAAAGCTGGTTAATGGTAAGCATTCAGTTATTAG
>NZ_LGSU01000632.1 GCF_002260545.1 Hydrocoleum sp. CS-953
TGAAGCTCACGCCGGATGTAGATAGATAATCAAATTTTCTGACTATTCCTAATATACCCAATCATCAAATTCATTTTCTGAAGCGCACGCCGGATGTGGATGGGTGGTGAAAATTTCCTTCTATTCCTATATACCCAATCATCAAATTCATTTTCTGAAGCTTACGCCAGATGTAGATAGATAATCAAATTTCCTTCTATTCCTATATACCCAATCATCAAATTCATTTTCTGAAGCTTACGCCAGATGTAGATAGATAATCAAATTTTCCGACTATTCCTATATACCCAATCATCAAATTCATTTTCTGAAGCTCACGCCAGATGTAGATGGGTCATTATTCATCTACATCGGCATTTAATAATTTATTTCCCCTGGTTTTATACAACCCCTAAAATTTTGCTTTTCTTCCCTTCTGCCTTCTGCCTTCCTTCTTACAATAAACTAGAATCAAGACTTTGAGCTTCAGCTTTTGTTTCTGGTAAATGTAGGCCACACTCCTGCTTAAGGCCATGAAAACGAGTATCCCGTTCATCTGAATCATCAGCAGTCAGAGGCCGACTAGAATGCCAATCTCCCACAGTAGTGTATCCCAAATCGAAAAATGGATGATAAGGCAAATCGTGGGCTGTCAAATATTGATAAATATCCCGTGCATTCCAACTAAGTATCGGTAAAATCTTATATATATCCGACTGCTGACCAATCCGATCTAAACCTTGGCGGTGCTTGGTTTGGTCTCCCCTTAACCCAGTCAACCAACCAGTCGCCCTAAGCTCTTTCAATGCTCGTTGCATGGGTTCTACCTTGCGAATTTGGTCATAGCGGTTGAGGGAATCAACATCTTTTTCAGCCCAAAGTCTGCCATATATGGCTTCCATCCGAGCTGGACTAATAGGAGACTGATATACTTTAAGATTAAGTTTAAGTCGTTCTGTCAACTCTTCAGCAAATTTATAGGTTTCTTCTGGTAAATATCCTGTATCAATCCAGATCACAGGAATATTAGGTACAACACTTGTAACTAGATGTAACATAACAGCAGCTTGGATACCAAAACTGGTAGTCATAATTAGACCTTCCCCAAAAGTTTCATATCCCCACTTCACCAAAGTATGAGCATCTGCTTGGCCAAGTTCCTGGTTTATAGCTTCAAGATTAAGTTCTGGTATATATCTGTAATCTTGATGATTGTATTGTTTCTCTTCTTTAAGTGCGATTGGACTATTATGTAACATAAGTTATTACCAATAAAATTCTCGGTATAAAGATTTATGATTTATCATACGTTACTAATAACCTCCTAATGAGAGATAATTGATACTATTTTGGTCTTTATTAAGACTATTTTTTCTCTAGAGATGCTCTCGTGTTACAAAAAGCTTTTTTTGTCGTATAATTAAAGAAATAAAAAAAGACCAATTTAGCAAAACTAACTGGTCTAGGTATTAAATATTTTCCGTTGTTATTTCTGTGAGATAAACCTCTGGCTACGCATTCCCAAGTTCGCAGCGTTTAGCGGGTTATTAGGTCTCACTTTGTTTTCTGTACTTATTGTAACAAACTATTGAGAAATTTATTAAAAAAATTTAAAAATCAAGAGTAATTGACTTCTGGTTTATGTGGACTTCCGCACTTTGTGGCTTACCCCACAAAACCTGCTCCTGCTTATAAACAACCATGCCAGGTTTTGCCCCCTTGGGTTTATAAACAAACTTAGGTTTTGTATAAATTACTGGAACTACTTCACTTTGACGGGCACGACTATAAAAGGCACTCATATCTGCAACAAACTGGAGATCAACCTCATCAGGTATTGCTCCAGCATCCAGTCGCAACAAAACATGACTGCCTGGAATTTCTTGAGTATGAAACCAAATATCATAATCTCCTGCCACTCGAAAAGTCAAGATGTCATTTTGGCGGTTATTACGACCTACTAATAATTCCAAGCCACTAGGAGTTTGGTAACGATAAAATTCTGTATCCTTTTTATTATCTTGGTGATGATGTTCTGGCGCATTAAGATAACCTTGTTGAATCAACTCATCCCGAATTTCCTGCAAAGTCTGTAAATCTTCAGGACTTTGGTAAATATCTAACTGAGACAAAAAAGTTTTTATTTGTTCCAAATAATCAATTTCTGCTTGAACTTCTGCCAAAAGTGGCTCAACTGCTGTACGCGCCCTTTTTAACTTTTGGTGCTTTTTATAAATACTTTGGGCATTCTGGACGGCATTTTTTTCCGGGTCTAATTTTATAGCCACAGCTTCTCCCGTTTCAAAGTCTGCAAGGGAGATATTTTTCATCCCTGGTTGCCATTCCTGAAGATTGGCCATAAGTAGATCGGCTTGCGATCGCAATAACTCTGCCCCATCCGACTGTTTTAAACGCTCTGTAAAAGTATCAGCCTTTAGCTGTAACTTAGCAGTAATACTATTAAGTTTTTGACTAATTTGATGATGGAGTTGACTAAACTCTTGCTGATTAAGGTGTTGAGTATAATAGCTATTTAGTAATTCATTAACAGTATTAACAGATTCTATTCCTCCCCAACCTGTTACACTATATCCTGTAGATGTCCAACTAGGATAAAAGTCTAATTTTTCCAAAATTCCCAGCCATTTTTGCCAAAGTAGAAATAATTTCTCCCAGTCTGAAGTAGTCAGGTCATCTGTAGATTTTTGTGGGTCTAGACCAGCAGTTTCAATCATTGGTTGTATCAATGCCTTGCTCAAACCACGATAATTTTTAATTAAATTTCGCCATAATGAACCAGGAACTAAACTAATTCTTTCTTGCCACTCCTGTTGNCATCTGTAGATTTTTGTGGGTCTAGACCAGCAGTTTCAATCATTGGTTGTATCAATGCCTTGCTCAAACCACGATAATTTTTAATTAAATTTCGCCATAATGAACCAGGAACTAAACTAATTCTTTCTTGCCACTCCTGTTGAGTTTCTTGGAGGTTAGGAATAGGATTAGTTAGAGATGGTGGAAGTTCATAAGGTTGACCAGTTTGAATTTGACGGACACTAGACTGTTGACTATTAACTTGATGGGCACAGGTAACAACCAAATTATTAGCAGTGGTAAGAATAACATTACTATATTTAGTCATAACTTCTACATAAAGATGCCATAGAGGAGCTTCTCCAGGACGTTTTGCAAATTGAAAATCCAAAACCCTTTCCCAAGGAGAAACTTCAGCAATAGCTATTAAAGCTAACCCACCTAACTGATGTTTTAGTTGTTGACTAAAAGTAAATGTATCAGGAATACGAGGCGGAGGGTTGCCGAGACAGATACGAGCAGCTTGAGGATGCCAAGAAATATCTAGCCAACCTCGTTTTTTGATAGTTCGGAGGGCTAAAGAAATGGTAAAGCGGTCGCGCTGATATACTTGTTCTAACCTAGCCGGGAGCCATTGGTTGCGGAGTTCAGAACAAGAAGCTATGAGAGTTGTATAGTCAACAGGTTGCACAGTCAGATTAGAATCAAAACTTTCAAGTTAAATGTTCAATATTATCTCAAATTGGGAATTACGCATTTTTAAGTTCTAAATTTTACAATTCTCATAAAACCTAATGGATGCTCCTTATTTATATTATGATGCTTCTGCGTAAGTCCTATTAATCTAAATTTACAGGAATTTCCACAATTATGAGAAATGGGCAATAGGTAGAAAATATTCATTAAATATTCATCTCAACGTTGCTTGGAGACCGGCGTTCTTCATTAGCTTTCTCACATATTACTTCTGATTTTTGATTTTAATTTTTCTGTAGCTAGGCGTGTCTAGTATCTCAGAGAAACTATAGCGCTATAGATTTAGGTAAATAAATTGATAAATCTCAAAACTTTGTGAGAGATTACTTCTGATTTTTGATTTTAATTTTTCTGTAGCTAGGCGTGTCTAGTATCTCAGAGAAACTATAGCGCTATAGATTTAGGTGAATAAATTGATAAATCTCAAAACTTTG
>NZ_LGSU01000633.1 GCF_002260545.1 Hydrocoleum sp. CS-953
ATTTTTAACTTTCTCTTCAACCAAATCATATAAATTATCAATAGAATGTTCTAATTTTAAAATCCCAATTTTTTTGTCCGGAATATCTTGCCTAACTCTGCCAATAATCAAACTTTCCTGTACAGGAGAACACTTGACAAATAAAATACCAAAACCTTTCCGCCAAGACAAATCACGTTTTAAAGTCAGATAAATTTCTTCTTCATCTGGTCTAAATTTTTCTATATGACTGATTAAGTTATTATTCATTAGAATTTAGTCTATCTAGTGCAGATTGAAACTCAGATGTTCCTTTGATTAACGGATGAATATCATACCAACGTATAGGATTATCTTCTGCATCAACATCTCGATATTCCAATACACAACGACGGAATAATAAACTGCGATATTCCTCATCATTAGGAATATTTTTTGAGCGATAAACTATAGCTAATTTATCCCATTCTTCAAAATTAACTGCATTTCGATAAGTACCATCTCTAGCATCGCTAATAGCACGATTCACTGCTTTGATCTTTATCGGAAAATCGTCTACTTCACGCATGGCAGATTGCATTAATAACATCAAATCTCGGACATGACCCCCAGTCATCTGACAAAGCTTTATCCGAGTTTCTGAATTATCAAAAATTTGAGTATCAATATCAATTCCAGGTTTTACCAAATCAACCCTTTTTTCAATAATTTCCTTTAGTTTATCTAATCCTTTCCCATAAGATTCATTTTGACGATCTTTAACCATAATCATTGGTAAAACTTGCGGACTTGCATAAATGTTTCTTAGTTCAGTTGCTTGACTTGAATAGGCTAAAGAAATAGGAATCGTATAAACAACATGACAGTTTAAAGCAGTTAACTGATTACTATAATCAAGAAAAATTTCATCGTGACTTGTTCTTTGATTACCTCTTTCAATAGGTATTATTCTATCTAAATTATCCGGAATCACAACTATTTTTGATTCTGCTTCTGGCAACTTTTTTTGAGCATCTTCAATAAATTCATTCAAAGCTGCAATTAAAGAAACACTATGATTATCAACCTGTCTTCTAATCGTTTCACGGGTACTTGGAATACGTCTTAAACTTGTAGTTAGTTTACTAAAAACATTAATTTTAGATTCAATAGTTAGCTTTTCAAACTCTACATCTGATAAAGCTAAATCTTTTAGTTCATGCCATCTAGAATGTAACCAATCTAATAAAAGATTAGGAGAAGCATAAACTTGAAGCTTCTCCAAAATGTTGCGAGTACAAGCCAAAATAATATCAGTATATTGAACATCTAATTCATCAATATCTCCTTCCGTTGCTGGAAAATAAACCACACAACAACCATTTTTTTGTAAATAATCTTCTAGGCGTAATAATTCTGTTGATTTACCTACACCTCGATGCCCAGTATAAAGTTGACAGGTAGGCTTATCTGAGTAAATAATAGTTTTACCAATTTCCTTAAAAATATTATCATCTCCCCTCACTTCACTACAGTTTACATAAGCTGGATCGTTTGCAGGTAAGGGGTCAAATGGGTTAAATTGATTATATATGTTTTTAATTAAACTCATAAGCTGGTATCTATAGGAAAATTTATTAGTCTATACTANTAGAAGTCTGGTCGAAAAGGAAATAAAATGATCATAAGTCATTGCTACAAAATCAAACCAAATCAAGAACAAATAGCTAAAATAGACAAAAAGTTATCCGAAAACAATTATGGAATTTCAAAAGAAGAATAAATATTTTTGGTAGTTCCTTAAAACGCAAATTTCTAACTAAAATAATGAGGCACAAATCTACTCAAATCTTGAGTCACAATTTCCTCGTCTTCCCTAACACAAATACCAGCAGCTTCTCCACCAATAACCCAGCTACCAACTATCGGATAATAACCATCAAAATTCGGCAATTGATAATAGGATTGATAAATTAAAGGTTCGTCTTCATATATTCCTTCGGTTTGATATTCTCTATCTCCAAAATAAATAGTAATATTTCCACCTTCCCTAGAAAAAACTGGTTTACTCAGATAGGGATGAGATAATTTTCCAGAGTCAAAATAGGCAGGCAATAAATTAGGATGGTCTGGAAAAAATTCCCAAAGAATAGGCAAAATAGCTTTATTACTCCAAATTAATTTCCAAGCAGGTTCGATGATTTTCATCGGTTCTAATAATAGATATTTGCCGAATTTTTCTCGCATCATCCATTCCCAAGGATACAACTTGAATAAGTGACGAATAATTTGATTTTCTAAATCGCAAAAAACTTCTAATTCCTCACTCCAACCAATATCGTCAATATAAATATGTTGAGTATTTAATCCTGCTTGAATTGCTAAATCTCGCAAATATTCAACTGTTCCTAAATCTTCCAAAGTTTCTTTTTCACAACTGAAATATAAAGTCTCTCCTGCTAAACCATTCATTTCCTCAAAAGCTGCCAATAACTTTTCATGCACAGAATTAAATTGATCCGCTTCCGGAAACATTTCCTCCAACCAAGTCCACTGCACCACACTGGTTTCCAAAAGTGCAGTCGGTGTATCAGCGTTATATTCCAATAACTTCGGTGGGTTGACACCATCATAAGCTAAGTCAAAACGACCATAAAGACTGGGGTCATCCCGTTCCCAAGACTGGCGACATAATTCCGCAAACTGTTCCGGAACAGATAATTGAGAAAAACGGTCTTCTTGGATAATTCGCTCTGCTGCTTCAATATATAATTCTTGTAAAGTATTGGTTGCTGCTTCCAATTCATTTATTTCTGAAGCGCTGAAATGATAGCAAGCTGACTCATACCAATATGGTTCGCCATACATTTCATAAAAATGAAAGCCAACCGCTTCACATTTCTGCTGCCAGTTGGCACGAGATTCAACATTTATCCGTTTCATTTGCTGCTTTATTTGTAAATTTTAATTTAGGCAAGACTTGTGCAAGCGAACCCAGAAACCCGGTTTCTCCATAGAAACCGGGTTTCTTTGCATAATTCCTGATCTTATCAACCTTTGCCACCACCTCTACCGCCAAAACTACTACCACCTCTACCACCTCTACTACCAAAACCACCTCTATTAACTGTACCAACAGAAGTTGTAGACCTTCCCGAAGGACTTTTGAGAATACCTGCATTACTGGGAACTCGTTGATAGCTACTACTACTATTTCGATAATAGTAGATACTCCCGCCAGACCTATAATAACGAGGACCATAATAATATCTAGATGAATAACTTCCGTCTGTCACCTGGTCACATTGTTCTATTCCTCCCCATTCTCTGCGACAGTCTTCAAGATTTCTATACACTTCGCGATTATATCTACGAGATGCACAAGCTTTTAAAGAAATTGAAGATATTAATACTAGGGTAATAATAATACTTCTCTTAATTTTTCTTGGGTCAGTCATTTCAGTTATTAGTTATGGGTTATCAGTACATCTAGATGAATCTAGAGACTTGCAATACTGAAGTTTATTCTTTTCATCCTCTTAAAAGAGGACGGCTATTGACCTGATTTTTTAGTCATGTAGTTTAGGATACTACTATTTCTACGATAGCTTCTGAATCCAAAAAAGCTCTCAAATTGTCAAACATTGTAATATTTGGTTAACTATCAGCGCTCTCTATTGGACTATAATGGTTAGTGTTAGTTAAATGCTCTCAATTAAATACAACAAATCAAAAAGATGCTAAACTAAACAAGAAATTAATTAGGAGTAAAACCGATGAATAAAGTATTCCTATATGCTGAATACCAAGTATCAATTCCTTTTACTGAAATTGATTGGGAACCTATTAATGTAGATATGAAAAAATTTCCTGGGTTAAAATCAAAAACTTGGTTAAGTGGTGTTAATACTAATAGTCTAGGTGTTTTCGGAGTGATTTTTTAACCAGTCTGCTTTTCGCCACAAACCAAGAGTTTCGTAAAAATGTAAAACTGAAGTGTAAGCAAAGTAAGGAACTCTAGCAATTG
>NZ_LGSU01000634.1 GCF_002260545.1 Hydrocoleum sp. CS-953
GCATATTTAATGAATGCTTTTAATTCTCAAAAAACCCTGAAAATTTTTATAATTCAAACTAATTCACTACTATTATTGAAAAATAGGAGATAGTAATAAAAATGAAAGAAATAATAAAAAGTATTGTACCATCGACAATGATATCGTCACTGAAAAGATTCAAGAGAGAGTGGATAGATGACTATCAGATAAAATCTTATTCCCAAGAAGGTGAAGATTTAATTCTTAGGGAAATATTTAAACAACAACAAGAAGGTTTTTATGTTGATGTAGGAGCCCACCATCCACAACGTTTTTCCAATACTTATTGGTTTTACAAAAAAGGGTGGCATGGAATAAATATTGATGCTATGCCTGGCAGTATGGTCAAATTTAAAAAAATTAGACCTAGAGATATTAATTTAGAAGTTGCTATTGCTGCAAATGAAAAAGAAATGACTTTTTTTAGTTTTAGTGATCCTGCTATTAATACTTTTGATGAGAAGCTAGCTGCTTTGAGAGTAGAACAAAACTACTCTTTAATTAATCAGGATAAAATCAAGGCGATGCCTTTGCAAAAAATCTTAAAAGATAATCTTCCCAAAGATATAAATATTGATTTTATGTCTATTGATGTGGAAGGATTAGATTTAGAAGTAGTCCAGTCAAATGATTGGCAAATCTTTCGGCCTAGGTGCATTTTAGTGGAATCCCTAAATGCAACTATTAATAAAATAAAAGCAGATCCGATATACAATTTTGCAATCGAACAAAAATATGAACTTTTTGCTAAGACTTGTAGAACTTTAATATTTATAGATGTTAGGTAGTAAATATGAACGATTGGCAAGTAAAAATTCCAGTTGTATTATTAATATTTAACAGACCAGATACAACTGAAAAAGTTTTTGAAGTAATTCGTAAAGCTAAACCTCCTAAACTTTTTGTAGTAGCAGATGGTCCTCGTCCTGACAGACCTGAAGATATAAAAAAATGTGCTGCTGCCAGAGCAATAGTAGACCAGGTAGATTGGGAATGCCAAGTTTTAACTAATTACTCTGAAATGAACTTAAGCTGTCAACATCGCGTATCTAGCGGTTTAAATTGGGTATTTGAAAATGTTGAAGAAGCTATTATTCTGGAAGATGATTGTATTCCCCACATTACATTTTTCCGCTTCTGTGAAGAGCTACTAGAACGCTACCGAAATGACGAAAGAATTATGGTTATTTCTGGTCAAAACGTTCAATTTGGTCGGCAAAGATTTGATTATAGTTACTACTTTTCTCGCTATAATCATTATTGGGGATGGGCAACTTGGAAAAGAGCGTGGAAGTATTTTGATTTTGACATGAAACTCTGGTCTAAAGTTCGAGAAGCTGGTTTGCTTCAAGACATATTAAGAGACCCTCATGTTGTCAAAGTTTGGACTCATGTTTTTGATTCTGTTTATAATGGTAGAGTTAATAGTTGGGGGCAAAGATGGACGTTTGCTTGCTGGATTAATAGCGGTCTAACTATTCTTTCAAATGTTAATTTAGTATCTAATGTTGGAGCAGGTAGATATGATGCTACTCATACTAAGAAAGCGACTCCATACAGCAATATTCCTGCTGAAGAAATGACTTTTCCTCTCAAACATCCAGAGTTGATGATTCGAGATGCGATCGCTGATGATTTTAGTCAAGATTTATGTTTTGATTATCTTCCTACAGTTTGGAAACGGGTTAAACTAAAACTGAAAAAAATATTTAAAAATATCAAGAGATAAATTTAGTATTTTTTAGAGGTGAAAATTACTATTTATATCAGGTTGCATTAATTAACCACAATATAAAAAGGTTGCATACCGAGCTATTGGTAAATCATAAAGATTAAATTTGTTCGGCGATTCTCCCTTGGTTGCCATCACCGGGGTAGGTACAGCCACGTTACCTCTACAGATAAATCATCCCATTAATTAGGGCTTACTGATTAAATTTCAAAGGATTTACAGATAAAGGCTAAAGCATTTTTGGGGTATAAAAAAGTATGAGGTTTTTAGCTTCTTAAGCTCAAAAAGTTAGTATTTTGGGCGGAAAATGCGGAAAAATTGAGGGAAAATTGTTCCGGCTACATACTCTTTAATTCTCCATTCCTCCATTCCTCCTAACTCCTACCCTTACCCATAAGACTTTTTCAGCAAACCCTAATTACCAACGCCCATACTTATAAATATGGCTATTGGTAGTGGTTTATTATAGCTAATTAATGATACTTGAGATGAGGCAGGCTTTGCCTCTTTATATATATGACAAAAACTTGGATTATAAAGTTCAAAAAATACTTTTCCTTGATAGTCTGTATCATTTTAGCTGCTATAATTTTTAGTATAAAATCAGATCGTTTTTTAATCCATTATCAAGGAAGTCCTATGAACTTTCCAAACAACTATGAGTTTGTGAAATACGAACCAGAAAATAACAATCCGGTTGATGAAGATTTAGTTAGTAAAATTATTTATGTCAATCCCAAAAATATTCAAGCTTCAGATACGAATCCGGGAACAGAAGAACTACCACTAAAAACTTTAAATAAAGCAACTGAAATTGCTAGAAAAAACTATCAAAATAATCTTGGTACAAAAGCAATAATTTATCCTGGAATCTATCGAGAAAGTGTAGAGTTAATTATTCAAAGTAACAACTCGAACGTCCCAATAATATTTGAAGCCAAAGAACCAGGAAAAGTAATCGTTTCTGGTTCAGATATCTGGAATAATTGGACTCAATATCAAAACTCAAAAATATATACCCATAACTGGCCTTACAAATGGGAAATTCCTGATAATCCTTGGCCTAATAATGTGGAAGTAACTCCTATAGTTCGGCGAAAAGAAATAGCGTTTATTAACAGTAAGCTGTTAAAGCAAAAACTTTCCTTAGCCGAACTAACAGAAGGAAGTTTTTACATTTCTGATGAAGAAGATAAAATTTATATTTTTCCTGAATTAGGAATAGATATAAATAACAGTATTATTGAAGTTGGAATTCGTAATAGCCTTTTCCTGAGCAAGGGATTCAATAATCTAGTTATTAGAGGTATCACTTTCCAACACGCTAGTTCTAATTTTAGAGACGCTGCTGTTTCCATTCGTTCTGGTAAGAATATATTAGTTGAAAACAGTCAGTTTCTATGGAATAACTGGCAAGGTTTACATATTAGAGATTGCGAAAATCTTATAGTTAGAAAAATAACCGCCAACTATAACGGTCAACGGGGTGTGGGAGGTTATAAATTAAGAAATACTCTTTATGAAGATGTGGAAACTTCTTATAATAATTGGCGAGGTGATTGGGGTGGCTTTTATGGTTGGGATGCAGGTCATAAGTTTTTCTACTTACGAAATGTAACATTTCGTAGATACACAGCAGTTGGTAATATGGCCGCTGGACTTTGGTTGGATTTAGACAATAGCAATGTTTGGATCGATCAAGCATATATTTGTGACAATTTTCATACTGGGTTGTACATTGAAGTAAGTCATCATATTTTGGTAAGTAATAGTAAAATTTGTCGCAATCGTGCCAACCCTGAATCTTTATTTCATCATCCCGGCATATTTGGTTCCAATGCGAGTTATGTTACTTTAGAAAACAATTTAATATGTGGAAATGATCGTTCTCAAATAAAATTTTATCTAAACAATAAACGTGAAATTAAAAATGGCTATACCAAAGATAAATATTTCTTGAATGGTGAAAATTGGGTTTTAAGAAATAACACAATTATTGGTAAAAATTCTAGTCAACTTCTAATTTATTTGCAGCCAACTTGGGAATGGTTTACAGATAGTTGGATTAGTGAAAATAATACCTGGTACAATCCTGATACTTCCAATTCGTTTCAAATTAAAGATAGAGGAAAAGCTAAGAACTTTGAGGATTGGCAATCGATAGTTAGTTTAGATAAGGAATCTGTATTTACTCAACCAGAAGGTAAATTAGATTGTATTTGAGTTGTTTTAAAT
>NZ_LGSU01000635.1 GCF_002260545.1 Hydrocoleum sp. CS-953
GCTCAAGTCAAGACTATTAATTGTAAAGGATTTCAATTTTATTAATGTCCTAACACTTGTGTGTAATGCTTATAGATAAATGTTGTCACCTTAGAATTAAAGTTAGATTGACAATAAACAGGAATTATGATATATAAATCAAAATTAATTGAAATACTTACAGGCAAAAATCGCGGTTTACTAGCAAGTAAAAATGATCGACAAGAAATTTTGGCAGCGATCGCTCAGTTAGAAGATTACAATCCTAACCTCCGTCCCTTGGAAGTAAAAGAGCTATTAAATGGTAATTGGAGATTACTTTATACTACCAGCCAAGAATTACTACGCATTGACAATTTTCCATTCCTGAAACTAGGCGAGATTTATCAATGTATCCGAGTTGAAGATACAGCAATCTATAATATTGCTGAAGTATATGGTTTACCATTTTTAGAGGGAATTGTTAGTGTTGTTGCTCAATTTGAGATTGTTTCGGAAAAACGAGTAAATGTTAAATTTAATCGTTCAATTTTGGGTTTGCAAAGTTTAATTGGTTATCAATCACCTAACAAATTAATTACTGAAATAGAATCAGGAAAAAAATTTACCGCCGTTGATTTTGACATCCAAAATCGTGAACAAAAGGGATGGTTAGATATTACATATTTAGATGAAGATTTACGAATCGGAAGAGGTAACAAAGGAAGTGTATTTGTACTAATAAAAGTTTAATCCTACATTTTCCACGACAAAATGTAGTATAAAAATAGGATTCAGGAGATTGAAGCTTATAGAGGTTTTCACTCATGTTGACTACAAAAATTCTTCCTTCTTCCTTCTTCCTTCTTCCTTCTTCCTTCTTCCTTTAAACCCAAATATCTGTACTCTATATTAATGAAAACTGCTATAATTAGAAATCTTCTATAAGAGAACCTAAGCGCTGCAATAAAGGATCTGATTCTGTTATTGATTCTTCAGCAGATAAATTTGCTTCTGCTTCTCCTTCTGTGGGTTTAGTAGAAGTTAATTCTTGGTCCTGAGTAGTCTTAACAATAGGTACTTCTAGTTGATTAATACCTGCTTCTAGTTGATTAATACCTGCTTCAATTTTTGGCAATTCTGCCTTAAAAGCCTGCAAAACTTCAAGAAATTTATCATCAAAATTCAATTGCATTTGAGTCAAGAGTTGATTAATTTGACTCAAGTTTCTTTTCAGGTCATTTAATTGACTTATATTATTAGATTCATTCAATTCACTAGCAGCAAATTTTTTTTCCAACTCAGAAAAATGTTGAGTCAACTTTTCATAAATTCTGTGTTCTAGACGTTGCAAATTTGATGCAGATTGAGCTAATTCTGTAGACGAAGATACATACAAAAATTGCCATAGAGCTTGCTTACAGAGATTACTAAAAGTTTGGTATTTTTGGGAATTCAACTCTTTTTCAATAGCTGCCAACAACTGCTTATCTGCTGCCTCTTCTGTAAAAAATACTTCTTTTTTCTGATTTTTTTCCCACAACATCCGCTAATATTTTAATTAACTTAGACAAAGCACAATATCAAGTATTCTACTCATTAATTGATAATGGATAATGAATAATGGATAATTACCTCTTTAACAATTGGTAATGAACAATGGATAATGGATAATTATTTTCATGTAGCATTTCATGCCGCGCAGCAAAAGCGAAACATTAACAGCTTTTTGACCTTGGGTTAAATAAAAGGCCACCCCAAGCACTGGATGGTTGAGTCGGGGTTGAGATATCCTCCTAAATTTCAAAAAAAGTCAATCATGCCGAGTGCTGACTGCTATTTAATTATTAATTATCCATTGGTAAATATTGTTTTGTTTAAGAAATATCTTAGCTACTATAGACAATAATCCAGTTTGTCATCCAATATTCAACTTTACTTTACTGTTTTTAGAGGACAAAGAAAATTTCTGTTCTACTCTGTCCCCATTATTTTTTACTTCCAGATACAGAAACAACTAGAGTAAGAATATACTGCTCTACTCAATTTTAGATTGGGCTTTGACATTGAGGTGATTCATATTCTACTATAATTAATAGCTTCAAATATCTTGAATCTAATGTCCCACTAAGGAACAACTTACTTAGATATTGCTAATTGAGCTTCCCCATAGATGTATTGTCCCAGAGCATTTGCTTCTCTAGGTGGTTGAGCCAAATGAGCTTTCAGACCTGCCTCTTGGAGTAGCCTTTGCAAATCTTCCCGGAAAAAATCTGCCCCACCACCAGCAAGAACAACATCAGTAACCCTTTCTGGTATCCACTTAATCAAACGGTCACAAAGTTTAGCGGCAAAAACTTTACGCAATTCAGGTACAATACCGTCTAGATTAATAGGTTTTGTTGCACCCCTGGGACGATAGGAACGCTGACCTTCAGGTTTATGGACAGCTTGCAACAAATACAGAGATTGAGGATCTGCTCCCTCAATCTTAGTAGCCACATCCTCATAAAACTGGCTCATAGCAAAAGGTTCACTCTTAGAAGCTGCCCTAGCAAACCGGAAACGGTCTACCATCAAGAAATCGGTGGTTTGATGGCCAATATCAACAATAGCAAGGGATAATTTGGGCAATTCTGGCTGAAATTCTTTACCATGATTAGCTTCAGACCACAGCAAACTGCCATATCCTTCTGGCATTACCCAAACCTTGTTAATTCTAATTTCTACAGGTTCACCGCCTCGATAAGACATTTGATGAGGACATTGCAGTTGGCTAATAATTTGTGCCTTTTCCTTTTCAAATTGCTCTTGAGAATAGAAAGGCAAACCCATCACAACCGAAAATTCTCCTTTGAGCTGAAAATAGCCAGCACAGGCCAAAATTTTAATTAAAGCATCTTCAACTTTCGACTTAGCAAAAGATCGTTCATCACCAAATAGATTAGCTCCAAAGTCAGCAGCTAATTGACCTACAGCATATCCAGATCCCTGATATTCTAGCCACATATCTAATAAAGGGTCTGTAGCTTTAGACTCAAAATTACCAGCTCTGACTTGATCTACACTTAATTGTTTGACATTGGCTGGAATAAAAACTACACCATTTGGCGTACGACTCACACAAGCTTTAGTCGCTGTTCGTCCCAAGTCGGCACTAAGAATTGCTTTTTTACTGACATTGGATGGTTTCTGGGTCAGCATTGCTGCTGCTGCTGGCTGTTTAATTACCATTAGGTTGTATTACCTCACTAAACTCTTAAATCAAAATATTACCGTTATTGAAAGTCCTAAATTTCTATTTATATAGCGCTACCCGCTAGGGAATAGGGAATAGGGAATAGGGAATAGGGAATAGTATACTATCAAAGGGTTTCAGGATTTATAAATCTCCTAACCTTCATGCGTAACGCTATATCTATTAAGGAATTAAGACCAACGGGACGAATGGCACTAAGGGACTCAAATCGCCTGACAAAATTAATAATTATACAAGATAGAGTTACCAATGGATAATTGATAATTGATAATTAATCAATCGGGCTTTATTGCCTCTCCTAATACTAATAATGGATAATTGATAATTATGGAAAGCGTTCCCCAAAGCTTGACCTTTGTCATGCTCCGCAAACCCTTTTCATGTCGGGAAGCGCTTCATGTCGGCGACAGCCGAAAACCAAAATAATTATCCATTATCAATTGTAAAAGAGGTAATTATCCATTATTCATTATTCAGTTAATGAAAGTACCTTCACAAATTTCAGTCAACTCGATAATACTTCATAAAAACATAATCACATAATACAGGTCTTTATTTTGTCAGTCTGACCACGACTGACTGTTAGCATTTGCGTAGCATTCCGTAAGGAAAGCTCCTCAGTTTGCGCAGCATTCCGCAGGAAAGGAGG
The DNA here is from genome assembly GCF_002260545.1 of Hydrocoleum sp. CS-953. Taxonomy (GTDB): domain Bacteria; phylum Cyanobacteriota; class Cyanobacteriia; order Cyanobacteriales; family Microcoleaceae; genus Trichodesmium. Next base: position 3,867 of record NZ_LGSU01000635.1, read on the forward strand.
CACTATAACACCATGCCATTTGCTTCAAGTCGGGAGACCTGTCCAAGGTATTCACACCTCTATGGGATAGTTAAAAGCATAAAAGTTGCCCGGTAGTGCGTCAAGGAAGTGTGGGAAGTGTGGG
>NZ_LGSU01000636.1 GCF_002260545.1 Hydrocoleum sp. CS-953
CCATCACCCCCACTCCCCATCACCCCCTCTACTTTTAAATAGATCCCTTCAGGGGTTCTATAAGATTGTAGTCGATACTGATAACTGATAACTAATAACTAATAACTGAAATGACAACCGTCGTAAAAACAGAAACTGCTAGACCAGTTACACCATTAGGTATTTTAGTAGAACAACTTGAAACAATTGTCAAGATGGCAGAAACTACAGAAATACCATCAGAACTAGCTGATGCTATTAAACAAGCTTATCAATTAGGAGCAGGTATTGACCCCTATATAGAGGAAAATACTACTCAAGAGTCAACTGCTTTGGCAGCATTAGCAGAAAAGACTAGCCAAGAACCCTGGAGTTTACGGTTTTCCAATAGTGAGACCGTACGTCAGCTAGAACAGGAAATGTTATCTGGGCATATTGAGGGGCAAACTTTAAAAATGTTTGTCTATATGACAGGAGCAAAACGTATCCTGGAAATAGGAATGTTTACCGGGTATTCAGCCTTGGCAATGGCAGAAGCTTTGCCAGAAGATGGGCGGATGGTTGCTTGTGAAGTGGATCAATATGTATCTGACTTTGCTAGAGCTTGTTTTGACAAGTCTCCTGATGGTAGTAAAATCTCAGTGGAAGTTGCTCCAGCTATAGAAACTATGAAAAAGTTAGTAGATGCAGGAGAATCTTTTGACTTAGTGTTTATTGATGCTGATAAAGGAGGGTATATAGAATATTTTAAAATGCTCTTAGATACAAATTTATTAGCAGCAAATGGATTTATTTGTGTCGATAATACTTTACTCCAAGGGCAACCTTATCTCCCACCAGAAAAACGTACTCCTAATGGAGAAGCGATCGCTCAATTTAATAGTTTTGTAGCCAAAGACCCCAGAGTAGAACAAGTTTTACTGCCTTTACGAGATGGGGTGACAATTATTAGACGAAAGTAGTTATGATTTAAGGAATAAGTAATAGGGAATAGGGAATAGGGAACAGTTAGAAAAATATTTCCGCAAGAAGTTGCTAAAAGTCGAAAACCTTTTGTAAACTGATTTTAACTTTTTGCCTTTTACCCTATATAGTATAACAGTCGAAGCAAAGGTTAGGAAATTTATAAACCCTAAAACAGTTTAATAGTCTGCTGTTCCCTATTCCCTAGCGCGTAGCGCTATATAACTTCCTCAATATTCGGTAACATCATAAATATTACCGAATATAAATAACTATGACCAAATGCTACTAACAATTTTTAAGAGCAAACTGCATCGACTTAGAGTAACCGAAGCACAATTATACTACGAGGGTTCAATTACTATTGATGAAGAACTACTAAAAACTGCCAATATTCTGGCTTATGAAAAAGTACAAGTAGTCAACGTCAACAATGGTGCACGCCTAGAAACTTACACTATTCCTGGAGAATGGGGCAGTCGTACTGTGTGCCTCAACGGTCCCGCAGCCCGGATGAATACTGTCGGCGACGAGATAATAGTTATTGCTTATGCACAAATGACCCCAGAAGAAGCAGTTCTACATCGTCCCCAAGTTATTCTAGTTGATGAAAATAATAACCCACTTAATTAAGGGNCAACGGTCCCGCAGCCCGGATGAATACTGTCGGCGACGAGATAATAGTTATTGCTTATGCACAAATGACCCCAGAAGAAGCAGTTCTACATCGTCCCCAAGTTATTCTAGTTGATGAAAATAATAACCCACTTAATTAAGGGAGTGTGGGGAGGGTGGGAAGTGTGGGAAGTGTTGGAAGTGTGGGAAGGGACTCAAAAGTTTCACTAAATATATGCTTTGAGATTTAATCAGCAAGCCCCTAATTCAAGGCTGTATTCATCACCCTCATAGAATTAAAATTATTATCTCTACAAAACTACTAATATGGCACTAATATTATTTGTTCAAGGACGTGCTTATGCACTATTCCAAAATCTCGGAACTCTTGCATTATTATTCATTCTTTTACCATTCAATTTATTGAAGGTAATACCGTCACTATTGTGGAATTTTATTACTAAACCATTTACAAAAAATGTAGGGTTTTGGTCTCCAAACCCCCAACCAGAAAATCCCAAAAATATCTTAATTACGGGTGCAAAAATGACAAAATCTTTGCAACTTGCCCGTTCATTTCATGCAGCAGGTCACAAAGCTTTTTTATTAGAAACAAATAAATATTGGTTATCAGGAAATAGATTTTCTAACGCCGTTGCCGGTTTCTACACCATACCTGCACCAAATAAAGATTGGGATGGTTATTGTCAGGGATTATTAGAGATTGTCAAAAAAGAAAATATAGATGTATTTATTCCAGTATCTAGTCCAGCAGGAAGCTACTATGAATCTTTAGCAAAACCACTTTTATCTGAATATTGTGAAGTCTTACATTTTGACACAGAAATTACTCAAATGTTAGATAATAAATTCACATTTATCGAAAAAGCTAAAAGTTTTGGTTTATCTGTACCAAAATCATTTTTAATTACAGACCCACAACAAATTCTCAACTTTGACTTTGCTGCTGATGGGAGTAAATATATTCTGAAAAGCATTCCTTACGACTCAGTGCGTCGTTTAGATATGACAAAATTGCCTATGAATTCTAGAGGCGAAATGGAACAATTTGTCAAAGGTTTGCCTATTAGTGAAGAGAAACCTTGGATTATGCAAGAATTTGTGAAAGGCAAAGAATATTGTACCCATAGCACTGTTAGAAAAGGTAAAATTAGACTCTATTGCTGTTGTGAATCATCAGAATTTCAAGTAAATTATGAACATATTGATAATCCCCAAATTTATGATTGGGTAGAAAAATTTGTTAGAGAATTAAATATTACTGGGCAAATTTCTTTTGATTTTATTCAGACAGAAGATGGTCGAGTTTTTCCTATAGAATGTAATCCCAGAACTCACTCAGCAATTACAACTTTTCACGACCATCCAGGGGTAGCAGATGCTTATTTAAAAGATAGTCAAAATGATAATGAAAAGCCAATATTACCACTGCCAAATAGTAAGCCTACTTATTGGACTTACCATGAATTATGGAGATTGACAGGCATTAATTCATTAGAGAAATTCCAAGCATGGATTAAAAGAATTACTGAAGGAACAGATGGTATTTTTCAAGTGAATGACCCCTTACCATTTTTAATGGTTCACCACTGGCAAATTGTCTTATTACTACTCAATAATTTACGCAAATTTAAAGGCTGGGTAAGAATTGATTTTAATATTGGCAAACTGGTAGAATTGGGAGGAGATTAAATAATGGATAATGGATAATGGATAATGGATAATTGATAATTGATAATTGATAATTGATAATGAAAACTATCTATAATTATCAATGATCCCTTGAAATTGAAAAGTCTAGTAGTAGACTGACACAGCTAAAACTGTGCAATAGATTTTTTGTTTCTAGGTGTCTTTTTCTCCCCACCCTCCCCACATCTAACGCACCATTTAAGGTGTGTCGGTCCAGTAGGGTGCGTTTCCCTGCGCAAACGCTAACGCACCCTACTGGACTATTTAAGACGAAACAGTCCACTACTGGCACTTTGACAGGCAAGATGCCTGTGCTACTCATTTAATTAAAATGGAAAAACAAATTTGGATTGCGATCACATTTATTGCCTTTTTATTGTCATTTACAATAGTAGGCATTTACTCTGCAACCCAAAAACAAAACACAACAACAGATTACTTACTGGCCAGTAGAAATGTCAATCCCTGGTTAACAGCACTATCAGCGATGGCAACTGGTCAGAGTGGGTATCTATTTATTGGTGTGATTGGTTTTACCTACAAAGTCGGATTTTCTTCTATTTGGATACCCGTCGCCTGGGCAATAGGAGACTACATTGCTTGGTGGTTAGTATTTAAAAGGTTAAGGTTAGTTTCTCAGCAAACAAACTCAGATACAGTTTCCTCATTCTTAGGTCAAGAAAATCTGGAGCAAAAAAATCAAGGGCGTTTGATTACAATAATTTC
>NZ_LGSU01000637.1 GCF_002260545.1 Hydrocoleum sp. CS-953
TACTCCCCTACTCCCCTACTCCCCTACTTCCCCACTTCCCTGCAAAATATAAGCCTTCATTTCCCCCTTACCTTTTATATCAATAAATCCCCGTTCTGCAAATAAAAATTTTTGCTGCAAAATCTGATAAGTTGTCTCAGTCACTTGGATAACCCCTGGTATACCATGAGACTCCATACGACTAGCAATATTTACAGTATCACCCCATAAATCGTAGATAAACTTTTTACGTCCAATCACACCAGCCACCACCGGGCCAGTATTAATACCAATCCGAATACGAAAATTTTCTTCATGTTCATCAGCAAAATGAGCAACTTCCTCCAACATATCTATAGCCATCAGAGCGATCGCCTCAGCATGATTTTCCATAGGGTTAGGCAACCCACCCACAACCATATAAGCATCCCCAATAGTTTTAATTTTCTCTAAACCATACTTTTCTGCTAATAAATCAAACCTAGAAAAAATCTCATTTAACCAATAAACTAATTTCTCAGGATGAGCACAACTTGCCAACTCAGTAAACCCAACTAAATCTGCAAATAAAACTGTAACCTCAGCAAAGCCTTCTGCAATTGTTTCTTGATTTTCTTTCAACTTATCAGCAATAGGTTTAGGCAGAATATTTAACAATAATTTCTCTGACTTTTCCTGTTCTAAAAGTAAAGCTTGTTCTGCCTTTTTCCTTTCAGTTATATCACGACAAAGAGCCAATATTAAATTACCATTGCCTGCTTTTAATAAACCGAGACGTACCTCTACTGGAAAAGTTTTACCATCTTTGCGCTTATGAATTCCTTGTACAGTTATAGACATTCCAGGAATTAATTCTTGCCACTTCTTATAAATCTCTTCTGATACAAAATTTGTCTCAATATCTTCTACATAAAAATTCAATAACTCTGCACGAGTATATCCTAAACCTTGACAGGTGCTTTGATTAACATCAATAATTTTTCCTTGTAGATCGTGAATAATAAAAGCATCTGCTGCTTGTTCCATAACAGCTCTAAATTTCTCCTCACTTTCTCGCAAAGCTGCCTCTGCTAATTTCCTCTCTGTTATATCTCTTATAGCACTTACTCTATATTGATTACCACGATAAAAAAATACTTTAGCCTCTATTTCTATAGGAAAAGTAGAACCATCTTTTCTCAGCCCAAAAACTTCATAAGGTTTTTCATATCCAGAACTCAGATTTTGCCATACTAAATCTCGATATTTTGACTCAATTAACTCCAAACCATTCATCCCAGTAATTTCTGATAATTCATATTTAAACATTTGCAGCGCTGCTGTATTTGCATCAACAATTTCTCCTTGTTCGTGAATAATAATTCCCTCAAAAGTTGCTCTAGATAAACTCCTAAATCTTTGTTCATTTTCCTGAAGCTTTGCTTGTGATTCCTTTCTTTCAGAAATATCTCTAAAAGTACCTGTGTAGAATTTTTTTTGATTTAATTTAGCTTCCCTAACAGCAATTTCCATAGGAAATAAAGAATCATCATTACCAATACCAACTAATTCATATNCCCGAAAACTCTAAATCAATTTTATTATCTGCAAAATTTTCCTCGACTAAATGAAGAAAAGTAGGAAAATCATACTGCCAATTTTCAGGTTTAATATCCGGCAAATCAAATCTATAACAAGCATCTATAATTTCCCTAGTAGGAGAGGATATCAAATCTGAGTTAAGCCATAATTTTAATGGTTCTACTATTAATTCTTTTACTTCCGTAAATAAATCATCACTATCCATTTTTTCCATAGTCAATGGATTAATAGTAAAGTCAGCTATTTGATAAATAGACATTCCTACTAAATCTTGACTGTTGTAACCAAAAATTCTCTCGGCGCTAGGATTGACACTAATAATTTCCAGTCCTGGTTTAGTAAAAGTAATAATTGCATCTGTAGCGACTTTAATAATAGCATCATTTCTCGCAGTAACTTCCTCCAAAGCATCTATAACTTGATTATATCTTTCAGCAATTTGACCTACTTCTGTAAAAGGTTCCACAGGCACTCGTAAACTTAAATCTTTCGTGCGAGCTTGAGAATTCATTACTCTAAATAAATCTAATATTTCCGTTTTTGCATTGTGTTCAGAAACATTTAAACCAATATATTCATCTTCTCTAGAAACCCGCAATAAAAAGAACTTATTTGTAATTAATAAAATTGGATATACAACACAAAATCCTAATATAAAACCTGCACAAACTCCCAATAATTGAACTGTAAATTGTTGACTTAAACTAAGACCAGTACCTAATATCTCTGCCTTTCCAAATAAAGCCACAGCTAAAGTTCCCCAAATACCCGCACCGAGATGAACTGGAATAGCTCCAACAGCATCATCCACACGAATTTTCTCTAAAGCTTGCTCTACCAAAATACTAACTACCCCACCAACAATACCAATGACAATGGCAGAAAAAGCTGTAACCGCATGACAAGCTGCTGTAATAGCAACCAGACCTGCTAAAGTTCCATTAATAAGTAGCTCAACACCAGGAATTTCTCTAATATACCAACCAATACCAAGAGCAGTCACCATTCCCGCTACACTAGCAAGAACTGTATTGACAATAATACCCGCCACTTGTCCATTTAATGCCAAGGTACTTCCACCATTAAACCCAAACCAACCAAACCAAATTAACATTGCTCCCAAAACCGATAGAGGTAAGTTGGAACCATGAATTTTTTCCGGTGGGCGATCGCCAGGAAATCTCCCAGTACGAGGTCCAATAACCAATAAAGCTGCCAAAGAAACCCAACCACCAATACTATGGACAACAGTTGAACCTGCAAAATCAATAAAACCACGTTGTCCAAGCCAACCTGTTAATAAACCTGTATCAATTCCATTCCAGACCCAATGACCAAATATAGGATAAATAAAACCGGACACTATAAAGGAAACAAATAGATATGCAGAAAATTTCATCCGTTCAGCCACAGCACCAGAAACAATAGTTGTAGCTGTGCCACAAAACATAGCTTGGAATAAAAAGAAGGCCGCGTCAAAAGGTTGTAGATCGGTTGCTAGGAAGAAATTACTATGACCAATTATTCCAGTAGCAGAAGCTCCAAACATAAAGGCAAAGCCAAAACCCCAAAAACAGGCAACTGAAATACCAAAATCAGTTAAATTTTTAATAGCAACATTAATGTTATTTTTTGACCTAGTAAGTCCTGATTCTAAACACATAAACCCAGGCTGCATTAGAAATACTAATCCAGAGCAAAGTAAGAGCCACAAAATATCAATTGCTTCGTAAGTAGGCTGAGATTGTGAAGTTGATATATTGTTAAATCTAGGTTGATTTTTTCTGTTAACAACAGTTTGAGGATTATAGAAATTTTGGGGTTTGATAAAATCTTCTTCTAAAGATTGATAAAAAATGGATTTTTCTGGTTGAAACTTATAATTTTTCCATACTTTTCCTTCTTTTATCTGAGTTAGTTGTTGATGATTATCTTTATCTATATATATATTTGTTAGTGACCCGTGTAAAATGGTTAATGTTAGAGCCAGAAAGAATAAAATAACCCCTAAAATATATTTTCGACGCATGGATTCGGGTCTGAGAAATTTATTTAGTTAGTTTTATTTGTAGTAAGTCAGTATTTCCTACGGAATGCTACATAAAAAGCAGTCAGTTTTTAACTATTCGTTACTAGCACAATAGAGATAAAAAGTTGGAATTAGTATTTATAAACCTCGAAAATATTAAGATTATGGCTAATCAAAGACATCAAATAAACTGAGAAATTTACAAATCAAATTCTACAAATTTTCTCGACTTAATTGCCAAATTTGTTGTTGATTTTTATAGCTGAATACTTAATCTTTTGTATAGGAACCTAGATTTATGGGGATATTTGATAAAAATATATAGCAATCCGTGCATAGGTTGTGATAAATTAAAAAGTAGATAAAAAATTTGAAACTCTTACCAGATGAGCTGTAGCAATAGTGCCT
>NZ_LGSU01000638.1 GCF_002260545.1 Hydrocoleum sp. CS-953
GGGGAGTAGTAATTTTTTTGCTATACTCAGCAGCGAAAATACTAACTTTTTGATTTTTCGGGAACCGTGCATTAAGAGCTGAAACAGGCGTACTTTTTACCGACCTAAAAAGGCTAAAACCTTTATCTGTAAATACTTTGAGATTTAATCAGCAAGCCCTAATTATATCATGGGTATCTGGGCGGGTTTATATAAATTCTAGAGTAAGCATTAAAATTCTAGGTAAAACCCGCCCCTACATTTTGCTACATATAAAATATTTAATTAGATCATTGAGGTTTCTAGTTGCAATGACAGAATAATTCTATGCTAGTAGCCGAGAAAAATGTTATTGATAGCTAAGAATGAAAATAGAAAAACATCTCAGATTAGCAAAATCATACTTGACTGAAGGCAAATTAAGTCAAGCAATAATAACCTGTAAACAAATTTTAGAAATAGANATTAAAATTTTAGATAAACCCCGCCCCTACATTTTGCTACATATAAAATATTTAATTAGATCATTGAGGTTTCTAGTTGCAATGACAGAATAATTCTATGCTAGTAGCCGAGAAAAATGTTATTGATAGCTAAGAATGAAAATAGAAAAACATCTCAGATTAGCAAAATCATACTTGACTGAAGGCAAATTAAGTCAAGCAATAATAACCTGTAAACAAATTTTAGAAATAGAACCAAACTCTGCTGATGCTTACAGAATATTAGGAGAAAGTTACGAAGCAGAAGATAATTTTGATGATGCTATGTCTGCTTATACAAAAGCTTTGGAGATTCAGCCAAAATATCCAGAAGTTCATGCTTTTCTCGGTCAGTTGTATACTCATAAAAGGTGGTTAAGTGAAGCAGTTAATCAATATCAAAAAGCGATTGATTTAGGATTAAAATGGCCGGAAGTATATTATAATTTAGGTAATATAAAGCATCAATATGGAGATTGGAAAGGTGCAATTAATTGCTATGAAACGGCAATTATTTTGAAACCGAATTATCTGAAGGCTTATTTTGGTTTGGGTATCGTTTTTGAATTGCAAAAAAATTATCAATTAGCAGTTGATATTTATAGAAAGTTAATACAATTAAAGCCATATTTTGTAGAAGCTTATAATAATTTAGGTGGCGTTTTAGCCGAGATGAATCGAAGGTCAGAAGCTATTGAAGTTTATCAAAAAGGGTTAGCTATAAAATCAGATTCGGCAGATTTATATAATAATCTTGGCTTTACTATATTAAAGGAAAATCCGATAGAAGCGATCGCTGCTTATTATCGTGCTATAGAATTAGACCCTAATTTTATCAAAGCGCATTATAACTTGGGTAAAGCATTACAAATTATTGGGGAGCATGAATGGGCGGTAAAATATTTTCAAGAAGTTATTAGACTGAAGGAAGAAAAGGATAGTGTTTTAGCCTATAGTGATTGTGCTTTTTCTTTGATGACTATAGGTAAATTTGAACTTGCTTTTGTTTACTTAAAAAATGTAATTACTAATCATAACTTTGTTGATGGTTATTGTCGGGTATTGGAGGCGAAGTTAGGAAATACTGAAAATAAAATATCTGATGAGCTATTTTTGACAAAAGTAGCAGGCTTGAATTTTCTCAAAGAATTGCAAAAATTAGATAATTATTCAGAAAATTCCCAGGAGCAGTATCAAAAAATTTCTCAATATTTGCTGAAATATTATGTTCATTTTGGCAATGTTTTGATGGAAAGTGGGTATTATGAAGGTGCTGAAGATTTTTATCAAAGGGCGTTGCAAATTCAAGCAAGTTCGGCTGAGATTTATTGGTTGTTAGGAAATAGTCTGGTTAAACAAAAACGGTTAAATTCAGCAATTATTAGTTATCAAATATCTCTACAAATTTTACTGAGTGAAAATAGAATTGATGAGACGACAAAGGTTTACTTTGAGTTGGGTAAGGTTCTGGAAAAACAGCAGAGATGGCAGGAGGCAATGGATTATTATGGTAAGGTATTATCGGCAAAAGTACAAGATATTATAAATGATGATTTTCTCCCTTATCAAAAGTTAGAAGGATTATATTTATCGACAAAAGATTGGATTAAAAAGTTAGATGGCAAGAATTATGACGAACGATATATAGAAGTAAGATTAGAAAAATTAGCGACAGAATATATAGAAGAAATTTCTAAATCTCCTATTGAGGTAAATGTTGAAAATAGGAAGAAAAATTTAGAATGTCAAGGGTTAAATTGTGGTGAATGTTTAAAGCAAATTTATCAGTGGTTTAACCCAAAATCTCTTGCTCAAGGGGTATATAGTCTCAGGGTTCAGGGTGAGTTTAGTCAGGAAATATTCTCTCTAACCCCCCTTCCACAACAGGAAACTCAATCTTTACCTCCCCTTCCACAAGAGGAAACTAAATCTTTACCTCCCCAGGAAAGATCCCCCCTAACCCCCCTTCAAAAGGGGGGGACTATATCCCTAACGTCTGTAAGTAAGGAGGGAAGCATATCTACTTTGACAAAAGATGCAAAAAATGGTATTTCAGGATTTTCCTACTTTCAGAAACTTTCCCAGAGTCCTACCTTTGTAACTATAGTACGGTCGGGAAGAGCTTGGATAATGCCCAAGAAAAATCACTGGAGACTATGTTACGGCATTGCCATTATGACTCCAGATAACTATTTATTGGCAGACTTATCTAGGGAATATCCATCTCCATTACCAGGATGCACAAAACATGACCCAAGTCAACATCGAATTTTTGGCTTTGAAGAACTGCCCCCCCTAGAGAAAGTTAATGGTAAGGTAGCAGTATTATCGGTATTATCAGGAAATGTCTATTTTCACTGGATGGTAGACCTACTGCCAAGAATAAAAATATTGCGTCAGGGTATAAATTTAGAAGAGATAGATTGGTTTGTAGTTAACGACTATCAACAACCCTTTCAACGAGAAACATTAAAAAGTCTTGGTGTGAGAGAAGAGAAGATTTTGGCAAGCGATCGCCATCCTCATATTCAGGCAAAAGAATTAGTCGTACCTTCATACCCTAGTTATTTGGGATGGTTACAACCCTGGGGATTAAAATTCTTAAGAGAAGTATTCCTCAGAGGTGTAACTAATAATAAGTCAGATTTTTCGGAAAGAATATATATAGGTAGAGGTAATGCTAGATATCGGCGAGTAATGAACGAAGAAGAGGTAGTAGAGATATTATCGCAGCTTGGTTTTACATACATTACTCCAGAATCAATGTCTCTAGAAAATCAGATTGCCACTTTTGCTCATGCCAAAATTATAGTTGCTCCTCACGGAAGTGGTCTAACAAATATAGTATTCTGTAACCCAGGGACAAAAGTTATCGAACTTTTCTCACCCCACTATCTTAGATACTATTATTGGCATATTAGCCAATTATTAGGATTGGAGCATTACNTACATACATTACTCCAGAATCAATGTCTCTAGAAAATCAGATTGCCACTTTTGCTCATGCCAAAATTATAGTTGCTCCTCACGGAAGTGGTCTAACAAATATAGTATTCTGTAACCCAGGGACAAAAGTTATCGAACTTTTCTCACCCCACTATCTTAGATACTATTATTGGCATATTAGCCAATTATTAGGATTGGAGCATTACTTTTTAATTGGTGAAACATTTAGTTGTTATCCGATTAGAAATATAATGTATGAAAGTTCTTTAGTGGAAGATATTTTAGTGAATTTAGATTCACTGAATCAAATGTTCAAAGTTATAGGTATTGCCTGAAGTCTGAAGTCTGAAGTTAAATTCTTTTAGTCTCTAAGGAGAATTAAAAGTTATGAATTAAGAGGATAATTAGTTAACTTTAGTAGTTACTTGAATATTTTCAAAAGCTGTTTGCCTAGAATTCCGCAGGAAAAGCTAAATGCTTACAAAAAATACCATGAGAAACTCAGAAATTCTTGACAGAAAGAGTAAGTTGAATTTTGACTAGACTCCTTCTAGTTGTTTCCGGGAAAAGACAAGAAAAGAGAATGACAAACTC
>NZ_LGSU01000639.1 GCF_002260545.1 Hydrocoleum sp. CS-953
GATATTTATTCATCTTATTGTTCAACAAACACAATCGTTACCAGAGCAAGAAAGGTCATCGAGAAACAAACCTTCTCAGCGATAGGCTTCCAATGGAGTTGGATCGATTCCCAGACGTTGAGCGATCCCATTCCCTACCACAGCAAATCGCTGCTGAAATTTATAAATGAAACAAAAAATTAGATCGCCGTGACGCACTGAAGTCACGACAAATAATCCTGGAGTTAGGGTAGACTCATATTCTTGAGTCAGGGCTGCATAGCCATTTGACCAGTCAAATGGTTTTACTCTCCGTCAATATCCCCAGACTTTAAAATCTTTAACTTGGGGATTAGTGATGGGTTTGGGAGTATTATTAGTAACAATTATAGCTAGTATTAAACCTAAATTTATTGAGCAGAAAATCTGGAGGTATTATTTATGGTTGACTGCTAGTTTAGTCATAGGATATATCTTGTTTGAATGAATAATATTACTGACTGCTACTTTAATGGTGGGAGACATTCATGGTTTAACGGTAGCTATTCTAGGAAGGATTTTTGTTAAAAATATAGTCTGGGCGATCGCTTTATAACTAATTAAAAGTCATGGTTTTCCAGCACATAAAACTCTCGGTGCTGGTGTAGTTGATGGTCGAAATATTGGGCGGATTCGTACTCAATAAGTAGTATCTTTATTAGAGGAATTAAAAGGTATTGTTCCTAATATTTCTGTACAGCCTTCTGCTTCTTTACAATTTGTGCCTTATGATGTTAGAAGCGAGGTAAAACTGCCATAAGCACTGCGAAACGTATTAAGTTTTGCCGAGCAACAACTAGAATAGACAGTTTTGTTATCCAAAGCTTTGACTGGGGAAAGTAGTAAGTCAGAGATAGAAAAAATCGAAATCTACTGGCAATAATTTTATAAATTTAGCCCTGCCAATGAAAAAGTAAAAAGTAACATTAAAGCACTGAAATAAACAGACTTTAGGTGAAGCGTGTCTTATGAGGAAAGAGTATAAAATCAAGTAAAATTACCTGCTTTTCCTACTACAACTATCGACTCATTTCCCCAGACTAAACAAGTTAGAAAATTACGGGCGCGTTATAAAAAAAGCGAGCTGACTCAAGCTGAATATTTAGCGCAAATTGATGCCCATATTGCCTACTATATTGGACTGCAAGAAGGGATGGGAATGGATGTTTTAGTCCATGGATAGTTTGAACGTTCTGACATGGTGGAATACTTCGGCGAACAGTTAGATGGTTATACTTTTACTACTCATGGTTGGCTCCTAAGACGGGGAAAATCTGGTTTCTGCCACATAAACCTCTTGAGGGTAATTAATCAAGACTTACGCAGCCGAACCCAGAAACCCGGTTTCTCCTAGAAACCGGGTTTCTTTGCGTAACTTATGTTAATTTTATCCAGTTTTATTTTATTCTTATTCCTAAATTTAGTAGAATGGTAATTAATATAATTTAATCGCTAAATCCAGAGGACTAAAATGAGTGAATTTAATCAATGGGTGACACCATTAAAACGCACGGTATCGGAAAAAAATCCTAAAGGTGGAACGATAGAATATGAAGATTTTCCTACTACAATAGATGTCACTGGTCCTTTATTGTATACATTAATTCAGCAAAATTGGCAGCAAGTTCAAATAGGTCATGTTGTTGAAGGTGGCGTACTAGAATTAGAATTTACTGAACCCCCAAAAATTTGCTTAATTTATGATGGTTATTTGACAGTAGCGACTCCCGCTTGGCACCTTCATTTATGCTTAGAAAAAAATTTAGGAGGACCCCACTGTACCACACCAATAGAATTAAGAGAAAAACGTCTTTTAAGTCGGGCAGCACTTTATCGTAACTTAAACCCTGAAGGAGTGGCAAAAAGTTGGGGAATTCAGTTTTGGAATGGAGCGGGAGAAAGGTTAATGACAATATTTTTGCCAAATCCATTTTTAGGGGAAGATGAAGATTATTTGCCGGTGAAAAAAGCGGAGTTTTCCAAACTTGCACTTTATGAAGAATTACGAGAAATTTATGTTTTAGGAACTCGTCCGATTCCTTTTAATAGTAATCCTTTAAAACGACCTTATTTGTCTGTTTGTCGGTCCAGTCGTTGTTATCCTTCTCGGAAGTGGCAACCAATTTTTGATGCTTTACAAACTGCGGTAAAAACATCAGAATTAGATGTAGATGTGATTACTTCTGGCTGTTTGGAAGTTTGTAAAATGGGTCCGGTAGTTTTCTATTCTGGAGATAGAACTTGGTATACTCGCGTTACTCCTGATGTGGCTGAGAGTATTGTTAAAGAGCATTTATTAGGAGGGGTGAAGTTATCTAAACATTTATATCCTAATACCGTTTCACTGCATTCAGAATTCAGAATTTAGAATTTAGAATGCCAGATTTGATAGGCTGAAAATTTTGACAAAACAACAGTTTTCGCAGTATTATAAGAAACCGGGTTTATGGAAGGTCAATGTTAGTATTGTAGAGCATTTCAGACAAACCCGGTTTCTCCGCTTTTTTATACCGATACTACCGGATTTGATATCTCATCTATGGCAAAGTGATTGTTGAAAAATGGTAGGAATCAAGATTTATGAATAATAAAATTACAGTTGATTGGCAGGAAAATTATAATGTTTGGAGTCATGCTGAAAAAGCAATGTCTCATTCTCGTCTGTGGCAATTTTTGTTAATTACTATTGGCAGTGCTAGTAGTATTATTTATCCTCACGTTCCCTTAGTAGGTTTTGCTGCTATTAGTGGGGTGACACTTAATAGAAAAAAGGCGATAATTTCTTCAATAATAATTTGGTTAGTTAATCAATTCTATGGTTTTACTCTCCGGCAATATCCCCAGACTTTAGAATCTTTGACTTGGGGATTGGTGATGGGTTTGGGAACATTATTAGTAACAATTATAGGTACTCTTAAGCCTAAATTTATTGAGGATAAAATCTGGAGATATTATTTATGGTTGACTGCTAGTTTAGTCATAGGATATGTCTTGTTTGAAGGAATAATATTACTGACTGCTACCTTAATGGTGGGAGACGGACATGGTTTAACAGTAGCTATTTTAGGGAGAATTTTTGTTAAGAATATAGTCTGGGCGACCGCTCTAACTTTTATCCACAGTTTGTTGATTTGGAATGGGATTAAATTCTCTAAAAGATACGAAAATTCTAACTTATAT
Organism: Hydrocoleum sp. CS-953; assembly: GCF_002260545.1. Lineage (GTDB taxonomy): Bacteria > Cyanobacteriota > Cyanobacteriia > Cyanobacteriales > Microcoleaceae > Trichodesmium. The sequence goes on from NZ_LGSU01000639.1 coordinate 3,199, forward strand.
CGTGTTCGGCAAAACACTTAATAATTAATAACATGATATAAGGCATTGGTGAATTTAGACCTTGTTGAAAAAATTCGATGGAAATATTTGATGGAAACAAATCAACCAAACTTCGAGTCGAGAAATTGTAGAAGTTAAATTTTTAGCAGGTATATAATTTTGAGTGGTTATCTTATTTATCACCCTTCTCGTGTAGTTTCAGATTTTGAAACTACGAGAGTTTACTACGACAATACAAATGGTAATCAAGACCCCTATGTTTGGAATCAAAAGTTTCTTCATACTTACTGTCATATTACTCAAATGTCACCTCAAGTTGGTAATATAAATTTTTGGGTTTCTGGTGATACCTTTCCCAACTTTAGTAGTCTGTATTGTGATTTAGTATTTGTAGTTGCAGAAAAGCTATATTGGGAAAATTCTAATACTATAAAAACTTCAGATCCTATTGTTGATAATGATGAAGCATTTAACGATCATTATCGTTGGTTTTGGCAACATCACTATCAACGTCGTCGTAGGTTTACTTTAAAAGCAGATCCAGAATCTAGTTTTCAATCACAAAATATTTCTCAGGAATTAATTGATATTGTTCCTTTTTTGCTTGAGCAAGGTTTCACTTTAATTCAACTTCGTCAAAATTTACGTTCAGGTTTTAATTCTAAACCTATGGGTCTGGGTTTAATAGCAATTAAACTTTATTCTTGGCTAAATCAATATGCAAATATTAAATTATATGGAGATGAATTACAAAAAATTCGCCCAAAAAATACCCTTCTTGCTAGTTTATCTGAAGGAGGAAAAAACTGCCTAT
>NZ_LGSU01000064.1 GCF_002260545.1 Hydrocoleum sp. CS-953
CCGAAAAGCTATATCTATTTCAACAGATGGATTTTCTTGTTTTAATATCTCGAAAATTGCTTGAGGATGGAGTAAATAATTTTCATAAGTACAACGTTCTAAAAACTTGACTTTTTCCTTACCACGTCTACTAATATCTTGCTTCTCTTTTTCCGTTCTATTTTCACTATCTAATATAAATCCAATAGCTGGAGGAAATAAAGTATTTCCGCCACTCAATTTATCATAAATATCGAAAATAATACGAGCGTTTTTCCTTTCTAAACGTCCGGTATCTTTTACTGCCATAATTTGTATACCTTTCATTGAAAGATAACCAAATTCTTCTGAGGTTCGGGGAAAACAAAGTTCTTCTAAAATTCGGGGAAAACAACGTTCTTCTGTCGGGCCTTCTACCCACAAAATTGCATCGGCACCAAATACATCGGATAAACTTACTCCTAATTCTATTAAAAGAGAACGTAATTCTGTCGTTTCTTTTGAGTTAATAATTTTAGTTTTAGTTTCACCATCAGAATAAGATAATTGTAAAATTTTTGCGGGGTTAGCTTCGGAAATAACTATGGGTGAATGGGTGGCTATAAAGTATTGGTGTTGAGGAAATTCTTTAAAGATATTTATTAATTTCCTAATCAAATTTGGATGGAGAAATGATTGAGGTTCGTCAATAATAATAGTTTTTGGTTCCGAGGCAGTTACTACTACATAAAGTATGGCTAAAACTTGACTAACTCCTGTTCCGCAGTCTGCTAATTTTAGTGCTAAATCTTCTTCATCTTCTTCTAATGCTTCTGGAGACCAAACTAAAACTTCTAAGGAATTATTATCAATGTAAGATTTTTGCTCTTGAATACGAGCAGAAACTTCTTTGATTTCTGGAAACATCATATTTACATATTGATTAAATTTTTCATAAATCTTTCTTTTGCCTCGCAACTGAATTTGATTAATAACTTCTGCTAGATTACTAGCATTAGGCTCAAGTATTAAGCTATCTCCAGTAAGGCAACTACCAATATGAAATCGTTCAGAATTAAATCTATATATTTGACCTTTTAATTCATCAAATATAAGTTTACCAAAACTTACTCTGTATTTTTCAAATTTTAGAACTTTTTCCTTGAGTTTGAATTTTCCACTGTCGTTTGTTTCAAGAACAAATACTTTTTTTTCTCTAACAACACCCCATGAATCACAAAATGGTTGATATAAATTTATATTTTCTGGAAAATCTGAGATAACTATANAAAAACTATACTAGGATCATTGTCATAATTAGAAACAGTAATTTCTATCTCTTTAACCTGATCAAACCATTCCTGAAAAATAGTTAAGTCATTTTCACGATTGATACAAACTGCTCCATCAATCAATGAAATAATTTCCGATTTTTCCAATCTAAAAGTAATATTAGCAACTGACTCATCCGGCGAGTCTGAGTCAGGAATATCTCTCAATCTAATATTACGATAAGGATTATCTTTAAACTCTAATCCCAGACTTTCCAATAGAGCTGTTTTACCAGAATTATTCGTACCAACAATAATATTAATACCTGGCTGAAACTCTAACCAACCAGAATCTCGAAACGACTTATAATTCAATATCTGAAATTTGGAAATATACATACTAATCACCTCAAAATTTCAACAAAAAAATTGCTATATAACTTTCTCTAACAACACAAACAGTTATTGTACTACAGTAAAAATACTTTGTGTGGTATAATTAAAATTTCTAGTTTTACTGAAAACTAATAACAACCCTCGCAAACTATAAAAAAATTACAGCTATTATTCTCCATCTTTCCTAGAACTGGAAATCAAAAAAACTGGGAAATTATAGCG
>NZ_LGSU01000640.1 GCF_002260545.1 Hydrocoleum sp. CS-953
AGCTAACTTAGTGAAAATTTGCCAAGAGAAAATTCTGTTCAAATTTTAGTATTAGATATCTCCAATAACAAAAAATCAAATCAATTATCTTACAGAAATCATCCAATATTTTTCCCGAATCCCTACTTCCTACTCCCTGCTGGAGCTAACTTAGTGAAAATTTGCCAAGAGAAAATTCTGTTCAAATTTTAGTATTAAACCTATCCAATAATAAAAAATCAAATCAATTATCTTACAGAAATCATCCAATATTTTTCCCGAATCCCTACTCCCTACTCCCTGCTGGAGCTAACTTAGTGAAAATTTGCCAAGAACAAATTCGCCTCAAATTTTAGTATTAGATATCTCCAATAACAAAAAATCAAATCAATTATCTTACAGAAATCATCCAATATTTTTCCCGACTCCCTATTCCCTACTCCCTGCTTTATTTAATTTTATCTAATTTTTTTGTGTCGTTTGCAACAATATTTCTTAGGTTCCTTTCAGGAATAGAATTACAGAAAATATTTTATAAAAATAAAGTATAAAAATATTAAGACAATCTAATCTTTGAGTCATTTCCATAAGAGGTAGTTACAGTAAATAGAGGTACTTTCTGATTAATAACCAAAAATTATCCGTTGTATTTAGTTATTAATTTTAGAGACTAATTTAACAGGGTATATTTACTGAGTAACTACTAAAAAATTAATTCGAGCTGGCAAAAATGAAATTGTTTAATAGCCATAGCATTTTTCAATAAGTTCAAGAGACAAAACAAAATTATTACGGCTTAATATATACCTGGATTAATACATNTCCGAAAAGTATATTTACTGAGTAACTACTAAAAAATTAATTCGAGCTGGCAAAAATGAAATTGTTTAATAGCCATAGCATTTTTCAATAAGTTCAAGAGACAAAACAAAATTATTACGGCTTAATATATACCTGGATTAATACATACTGAGTATTTTAAAATCACCATACTCAAGTTATAATAAGTATTATTAAGCAAACTCAATAAATGCCATTCGACTCTATTTCCATTCATCTAGCAACTCAAGGTTATGCAAACATTCATATTTATATGGTTGGGTCAAGTTTTTTCCCTATTAGGTTCTAGTCTGAGTGAATTTGCTCTAGCAGTATGGGTATATCAAACAACAGGTTCAATTACCCATTATGCCCTATTATCTTTATTCATTCATCTACCTAGTATCTTTATTTCACCATTTGCTGGTGCAATGGTAGATCGCTGGAGTCGCCGTCGGGCAATGATTGTCAGTGACTCAATTACTGGGGTAACAGCATTAGGAATAATGTTCTTAGTCTTCTCTGGGCAACTGCAAGTTTGGCATATCTATGTAGCAGTAGGTATTAGTTCTGTCTGTAACGCTTTCCAATGGCCAGCTTATATATCTGCAATCTCTCAACTTGTACCTCCACAACACTTGAGTCGGGCGAATGGCATGGTACAAGGTGCAATAGCAACAGCAAGAATTCTTGGTCCAAGTATAGCTGGATTATTGATAATTAAAATTCATCTTCACGGGATATTATTAATAGACTTTAGTACCTATCTCCTGGCATTTTTCACTCTGTTAATTGTCAAATTCCCTAGAAGGCAACAGCAAAATATTAGACGGACAGTAAGTATTGAAGAGTTATGGCAAGAAGTTGTTTCAGGGTGGAATTATATAGTAGTCCGTTCTGGTTTGCGCAAGTTGACAATATTCTTTGGAGTTATCTATTTAAGTGCAGGAGTATTGCAAGTTTTATTCTTACCAATGATTTTAAGTTTTGCCTCAGAAAAAGAACTAGGAATAGTAATGTCTTTTAGTGGCATTGGAATGTTATTAGGCAGTGTCATCGTAAGTTTATGGGGATGTTCTAAACGAAGAATAGAAGCTATTTTAGTTTTTGTATTTATCCAGGGATTATGTTTATGTCTGGGAGGATTAAAACCTGCTGTAATTTTGGCTGCAATTGGTGGTTTTGGTTATTTATTTTCGAGGGCAATTGTTGTTAGCTTGAATCATACTATTTGGCAACAGAAAGTACCTCAAGATTTACAAGGGCGAGTTTTTGCTTTGCAGAATATGATGGAAAAGTTTTTGTTAGTAATTACCCATCTAAGTGCAGCACCTTTAGTAGAGTTTATGTTTAAACCTTTGATGAGTGAAAATGGAATTTTGGCAAGTAGTGTGGGCAGAATAATAGGAGTAGGAGATGGTAGAGGAATGGCTTTGTTATTTGTATTGATGGGTCTATTGAATATGGGAGCAGTATTAGTTGCCTATCGTACTCCAGAATTACGACGAGTGGAGAGAGAGTTACCTAATGCTGATAGGTTTCAAATGAATAACACTGAGACTGATAATACTGAACAAACTGTATTGATGTAGTTCATTAATGGATAATGGATAATGGATAATTGATAATGGATAATGGATAATTGATAATTGATAATTACCCCTGGTTAAAACCGTACTTGATTGAATATAAGGAATGCTCCGCAAACGACCGCTTTTTCTCTTGAAATAGAAGGCAATAAAGCCGAATTGATTAATTATCAATTATCCATTGGTAAAGAGTTGATCGAGCTTTTCTAAAACCCTTTTAGGGATGTTTTACATGGAACGTCCCTAGATTTTTTCTTGATAGGGAGTGTGGGGAATCAAATTTATCAATTATCCTTGAAAGTCAATTAACGTTGTAGCAAGATAAAAAAATGACTCAAAGCCAAAATCAAACATCTCAGAAAAATCTTCGAGAAATACAGGAAAAAAACTTTTTTCAAGAGTTGAAATTTGATAGTTTAGAAGATGAACGTCGCCACTGTCAACAACGACTAGCAGCAGCATTTCGTCTATTTGCTCGTTATGGATTTGACGAAGGAGTGGCAGGACATATCACAGTGCGTGACCCTGAATTTTCAGACCATTTTTGGGTTAATCCTTTGGGGATGTACTTTGGTCATATTCGAGTTTCAGATTTATTGTTGGTCAACCACAAGGGTGAAGTAGTCAAAGGAAGTAAACCTGTCAACCAAGCAGCTTTTGCCATTCATTCCCAAATTCATTCTGCACGGCCTGATGTGGATGCTGCAGCTCATGCTCATTCTCTCTATGGCAAAACTTGGTCAACTCTGGGACGCATTCTTGACCCCCTAACTCAGGATGCTTGTGCTTTCTATGAAGACCATGCCTTGTTTGATGATTATACAGGAGTTGTACTCAACCTAGATGAAGGTAAGCGCATTGCTGCTACCCTTGNATTCATTCCCAAATTCATTCTGCACGGCCTGATGTGGATGCTGCAGCTCATGCTCATTCTCTCTATGGCAAAACTTGGTCAACTCTGGGACGCATTCTTGACCCCCTAACTCAGGATGCTTGTGCTTTCTATGAAGACCATGCCTTGTTTGATGATTATACAGGAGTTGTACTCAACCTAGATGAAGGTAAGCGCATTGCTGCTACCCTTGGAGACAAAAAGGCATTAATTCTGAGAAATCATGGTTTACTTACGGTTGGTCATTCAGTAGATGAGGCAGCTTGGTGGTTTATTACAATGGATCGCTCCTGTCAGGCCCAACTTATGGCTGAAGCGGCAGGAAAACCAATTTTAATTGACCATGAGATAGCTCGTTTAACCCATAGTCAGGTTGGTTTCCATCAATTCGGTTGGTTTAGTTTCCAGTCTCTCTACGAAATGATTGTGCGTCAGCAACCAGACTTACTTGAGTAAGATTATTTTCTCTTAATAAATGCGAATAATGCCAATTTAAAATTCCGAAAGTCTCAGAAATAATTAGAAGATAAATATGTTGACAAATAAAAAGATAGAGATACAATCTTTCCCAGAAAAAGTAGGCAGGAAAATTATTAATACAAAGAATATAAGTCTTTTAGAAATTGACAAAGAAGAAATTATTAAACTGTTTAAAAATTATGGATTTTTGCTCTTTAGAGGTTTTGAAAGTAATGTTGATACTTTTGCAGAGTTTAGTAACTCATTGAGTACCGATTTTATGGA
>NZ_LGSU01000641.1 GCF_002260545.1 Hydrocoleum sp. CS-953
GGGAAAACCCCGCCCCTACGGAGTCTGATCCCCTAATGCACTGTTTTAGGTGAAACAGTCCACTACAAGTTTGCTATTTAACCTAGGAGAATCTGGTTAAAATTCAACATCATCATCCAACTCAGTCTGTTCATTTTCTTCTGGTTCATCTATACCAAAATTACTATTTTCAGACTCAAAAATATGAGAATTAATAGATACTTCTGAAGACTCAGGTGTGCCAGGTAAATCAGTTTTATCTAATAATTTAATTGATTCTATATCTACTATTTTTCCCTGAAAAAAATCAACTATCCGACGAGTAGCGATCGCCACAGTCTGTCTTTCTCTTACAGGAAATTTTTCTTGTCCCACCAAATCATTGAACTCTGGTTTAGACAGGGAAACCTCTGAGATAATTTTCTTTTCTTTCTGGGAATTTATCGTATTAGATGATGGGGTAATTTCTGGTTCATCTTCTGCAACTCGATCGTCAGAATTAGAAGCTTCTTGTTGTTTCTCATTATTTGTTGTTTTACTTTCTCTTTGCCTATTATTGGGATAAATATTTTCACTAATACCCCTATTTTTTTGATTAAGATTTACTACTTCTACTTTAACTTTTACCGAAACATTAAAAACCTTCTTAAATGCAGCTTCAATATCAGTAACTTTAGACATTACCATTTTCTGCCATTTATCAGAACTAACACTAATACGCGCTACTTGATTGTTAAACTCTAATAATGTAACTTGTGGCTGGGGTTGACGTAGTAAAGATTGGCTACTTAGTTTAATTTCAGCAAGTACCAGTTGCCAAATTTCTTCTAAATTATGTTCTTCAGCATTAATATTAACAGCTTCCGAACTAACTAAATTTTCCTCACTTTTAGGAACAGGAGGAATTTCTTTTGCCTCCGATATTTTTGCTTCTGGAGGTTGAAAAACAGATGGTTTTGATTTTACTTGAGGTGAAGTTTTTGGAGTAGTTTGAACCGGAATATTTTTACTTGTTTCTCTGCTGATTTGTTGTTGAGGTAAAGACTCAACTATTACTTTTGAACTTACCAATGCAGAAGGCAATAACCCTAATAAAGTTACCTCCAACCATAAACGAGGTTGAGTAGTATTTTTAATCTGTACTTCCGATGTTTGTAAATGCTTTTGACCAGCTAAAATAGTGCTAATTTCCCACTCTTGAGAAAATTGACAAAGCTGTTCCCAAGTAGGTTTTGTCAACGCCACTAAATTTTCACTTGTCGGTGCTGTTTTTGCTATTAATAAATCTCGATAAAATGCTGCCAAATTTTGCAATACAATAATTGGTTCCCTACCCCGATCCATAATTTGCCGAGTACATTCCAATACCTTAGTCGAATCATCTGAGGCGATCGCTTCTAACAGTAACATTAAATCTCGTTCCGGCACCGCTCCCACTAGATCCCAAACTCGTTCAACAGAAATTTCACCCGCCAACAAACTCAACTGATCTAACAAACTCTCTGCATCTCGTAACCCACCCTGAGCAATTTGAGCTACCATTTGTATTGCTTCCATTGTAATATCAATTTTTTCCGTCGTAGCAATATGATCTAAGTGGTTTACCATTGCTTCCAGGGGAATTCTGCGAAAATCAAAACGTTGGCAACGGGATATAATAGTTGCTAATACCCTCTGGGGGTCTGTAGTAGCAAGGATGAAGACCACTCGCTCTGGTGGTTCCTCCAAAGTTTTCAGCAAAGCATTAAAAGCGGACACCGACAACATGTGGACTTCATCTATCACATATACTTTATAGCGACACTGCACCGGAGCGAATTGCGCCCTTTCAATTAATTCCCTAATATTGTCCACACCAGTGTTGCTAGCAGCATCAATTTCTATCACGTCCAGAGTTGACCCTTTTGTAATTCCTACACAAACATCACAAGAACCACAGGGACTAGGTGTCGGGTGGTCATGGTTAAGACAATTGAGAGATTTAGCAAAAATCCGAGCGCTCGACGTTTTCCCTGTACCTCTAGGTCCTGTGAATAAATATGCTGGAGCGATCCGTTGAGTATCAATGGCATTAGTCAGAGTTTGGGCGATCGCGTCTTGACCCACTAAGTCTGCGAAGGTCTGAGGACGATATTTATGATGGAGAGGTTCGTAGGCCACAATTAGGAATAAGAATTATTTCGGATATGTAGTCGAGCTGCAAGTGATAATCAATACAGCTTTACTAGATTTTATTCAGTATAAATACTTTTATATTTCAAGAAATATTTGAAAATTTGTATATTTTATTGAACTTATGTTAAGCAATATGTCTAGAGATTATAAAATACTAACTCAAAGATTCAAAATATCTTAGGTAATTTTTTACAATCAAATTAATGGAGGTCTAGTTAATAGGATAGTTATTAAATTATGAACTAATGAGAGGGATATTTCTACCTTCTAACTCCTCTAAATTCTGAATTCTACTCATAAATATTGCCGTCTAAGCCACCCTAAGCCTGGATTTAATATTCCTTTTACAAACAGTCTCTAAGTACCACTAATTCTTCTAAATTCTGAATTCTAAATTCTAAATTCTAAATTCTAATGACAATTTTCAGGGTATTAATTTTGATGAGACTGTAGGACTTATTCAGGATTACACAATCAATTCATACCTTAGAGGCCATCAAGTCAACTTATCTGAGAGTGTATATTGTACCTATAGCTGTGGTTATTTTCAACAACCTATAATTTTTAGGCCAATCAATAGCCTCAACTACCTACAAATATATACAAGTATAACTATCAGGTATTTATGCTGAAAACATTAACTACTAATTCTCACCTTAAAATCCCTGTAAATTCATTGTTAAATTTTCTGTAGAGATGATTTTGACTAAGAAATAAGGTCAATAGCCTTCCCTTTCCAGGGGACAAAAAAGGAAATTTCGGATTTTCTTGCCTCTTGCTTTCCTACGGAATGCTGCCCAAACAGCCAGAAGTATTGATAACTGATAACTGATAACTGATAACTGAAATGACACCAATTATTGTCGTGGAACCAAAGTTAGCCCAAGCTTCCCCAGCACCACAACCAAATTTACCAAAAGGAGAATATATTTGGATGGGTGCATCTGGATTATTGTTAGTATTGCTGATTATTTTAGGTATATTTCACCAAACAAAAATGAAGCAATTTAATAAGAAACTTAGTGTAGAAGAATTTAGAAATAAAGACCTCCAGCAAAAGTATAAATTAGCTGTAGGAACTATATCGAAAATGGAAAAAAATCCTGACCTAATCCATTCACGAGATTTTAACTTAGACTACTTAAGAATGCGAATGGCAGAGGAAGTTTTCCACTTTGCTATTGTTAACCAAATTAAGGTAAAAGTCAAACAACAAATTAGTGTTGCACTGCGCCCTACTCAAGCAGCAGTAGGAGAAAAACCCAATCCAAGTGGGCGACAAGTTGATTCGATGTTTGAGGTAGAATATGAGACCGGAGAAGTGGGAAAAGACCTGAAAAAAAGAGTATTATTTAGGGTATCAATAAAACTAACAAAATTACCAACTCAGGCAACTTCTCAAACTATTATTCAAATAATTGATTGTTTAGAAACCTATCTTAGTCCTAGTGATGACCATGATAATTGGACTCCTACAATTCAAGGTCGAATTGTACATATTGATTGGGATCAAAAAGCTAAACCAACACCTATGTTGGTACTAGAACAATCTCATGATGGGGTTCTATTTCGTACCAACAGACCTACAGCTAAAAGTGCTACTCCACCACCACCAAAACCACCCGCACCTAAAAAGAATGTCACGAAAGGAGCAACAAAACAATCTACGAGGGGCAAAACAAAAGGTTTAACTAAAGGCGCAAAAATTCAGAAATAATTCAAAAATGAGAAAGAAAACTCTATAAATAAATGCTATGGTAATACCCGATATTTTTAGCTGTTGGGAAATTTATTAACGATGTTTTTTGCGAAAAGTAAAATTATTCTAGTCAAAAATATTGACCTCTTTTCTATGTAGCAGTATTAATTT
>NZ_LGSU01000642.1 GCF_002260545.1 Hydrocoleum sp. CS-953
GATTATAATAACAAGAAAAGACATTTTTATCATGGTAGAAAACTATAACTATTAAGATTAATAAATTAGCACTCCGGAGAAATATTTAGCTACTCAGAAGCATTTTGGAATTTTCAGCTTGAGTGTAATAAATTGAGGAGAAAGAGTTTGTAACAGTAAGTTTGGATAAATTCAATGAAAGCTTATGTGTCACGAAAACAGATGGCACAATTTGGATAAATATTTGTGACAAATCCCTTTTCCTATTCCTAGTTAAGCCCATCCCTATAAATACAGAGGGTTTAACATTTTTTGATATAATTACTATCATCTACATATCTAAACCAATTATATAGCACTATGCAAATAGTTTAGGACATTTATAAACCCTCGAACTTAGTCCGGGATTACTTCTGACTTCAAAAAAAAAGCATGACTTCTGACTTCGGGATTACGACTTCTGACTTCATTAAAACCCCAACCACCAGAGAGATAAAATGTTACTTGAGGTCATAAATATGGCCTTAGAGCAAGATATTTGCTCTACTAGCGCGTCTAGCTTTAATAATGTGGGTAAGTTTCAGCAGAATGAAGACCTCTCCCCCGACCCCTCTCCTTGCACGAGAGGGGAGAATATCTCCCCCCTTCCCTCCTCCCCCCCTTTGACGCGGGGGTTAAGGGGGGATAGGAAGGGAGTTGGGGGATTAGGTTTTACCAACAATTTTAGTCTAGACACGCTACTACTATGCCTAAAGATTGGGAATTATTAAAGAATGCGTATTTCTCTGAACTGGTTGCGGGAACTGGTAGACATTAACATTACTCCAGAAGAATTAGCCGAAACTCTGACAATGGCAGGCTTTGAGGTGGAAGAAATAGAAGACCGAAGCACTTGGTCAGCAGGAGTAGTATTAGGAAAAATACTTGAAGCTAACAAGCACCCTAATGCTGATAAACTTCAAGTTTGCCAAGTGGACATTGGTAAGCCAGACCCATTAAATATTGTTTGTGGAGCTTCTAACGCTAAAGCAGATATTTATGTCGCAGTAGCTACCGTTGGTGCTTATTTGGCTGCCATTGACTTAAAGATTAAAAAGAGTAAACTCCGGGGAGTCCCCTCCGAAGGAATGATTTGTTCTTTGTCAGAACTGGGCCTCACAAAAGATTCTGAAGGTATTCATATATTTGACCTAGAAAAGCCCAAGTTAGGTAGTGATGTAGGGCCTTTACTCGGTCTAGATGATGTAATTTTAGACTTGACAACAACGGCAAATCGTGCTGATGCCCTGAGTATGATTGGTGTAGCCCGCGAAGTTGCTGCTCTGACCGGAGCATCCCTCAGAATACCAGATGTTTCTGAAGTTATTATCCCAAAGCAAGACAGCAATAGTAGTCTCAAAATAGATATCTCAGAATCGGAAGCTTGCCCCATTTATATTGGTACTGTCATTGAAGGAGTAAAAATTGGTCCTTCACCAGAATGGTTAAAACAGCGATTAGAAGCTACAGGTATAAGAGCTATCAATAATGTCGTAGATATCACCAACTATATTCTGTTGGAGTGGGGCCAACCACTGCATGGTTTTGACAAAGATAAAATTCAAGCCCTGACGGATGAAAAATTATTGACAATTGGAGTTCGTTATGCAAAACCTGATGAATCTCTCGTTACCTTGGACAGTCAAAAGCGCACTCTGGAAGCTGAAACTTTATTAATTACGGCGAATGACCAACCAGTAGCTTTAGCAGGAGTAATGGGTGGAGAAGAAACTGAAGTTGATGACAATACGACAAATCTATTCTTAGAAGCAGCAATTTTTGCTCCTATTGCTATTCGTCGTTCAGCTCGAACTCAAGGTTTACGGACAGAAGCTTCTACTAGATTTGAACGGGGGGTTAATCAAGCAGAATTAGCATTAGCTTGTCGTCGCGCTATTCATTTAATTACTGATTTAGCTGGAGGAAAGGTTACTCATCAAGAAACTTTTACTACTAAAGCAGATAGTATCACAGCAAGTCGCGAATTATCCCTGCGTCTAGATCGCATTAACGAAATTTTAGGACCACTGAAGCGTGGGGAAGATAATTTGAATGAGTCTTTTCTGCAACCAGAGGAAGTTGAAGGTATTCTCAAATCTTTAGGATGTGACTTGAGTAAAACCGAAACTAAAGAAGCAGTGGTTTGGAATGTGACGGTACCTCCCTATCGTTATCGAGACTTAGAACGAGAAATAGATTTGATAGAAGAAGTTGCGCGTTTGTACGGATACGATAATTTCTGTGAAACTCTACCAAGCAAAAGTGCAGCAGGTTATTTGCCACCGGAACAGTTGGCGCTCCGTAGTCTTCGGGTAGCTTTCCGAGGTGCAGGGTTAACAGAATTGATGCAATATTCTTTGGTAAAACAAGGTGGGGAAAATCAAATAGCGATCGCTAATCCTCTATTTGTGGAATATTCTGCTCTCCGTACAGAACTTTTAACCGGACTTATTGATGCTTTTCAATATAACCTGGAACAAGGAAATGGAGTATTAAACGGGTTTGAGATAGGTCGTATTTTCTGGAAAGACTCAGAAAAATTTCAAGAAGCAGAAGCGATCGCCGGAATTATTAGTAANGTGGGGAAAATCAAATAGCGATCGCTAATCCTCTATTTGTGGAATATTCTGCTCTCCGTACAGAACTTTTAACCGGACTTATTGATGCTTTTCAATATAACCTGGAACAAGGAAATGGAGTATTAAACGGGTTTGAGATAGGTCGTATTTTCTGGAAAGACTCAGAAAAATTTCAAGAAGCAGAAGCGATCGCCGGAATTATTAGTAATGGTGCTAAAAGTTGGACGCGGGGTGGTAAGGAACAACCTTTGAGTTGGTTTGAAGCTAAAGGAATTTTAGAACAAGTTTTTGAACGACTCTATTTGAAAGTGGAGTACAAAGCAAACTCCGAAAATTCTCTGCTGCATCCAGGTCGCACAGCATCATTATGGTTACAAGGTAAATATCTTGGTATTTTTGGGCAGCTACATCCTCAACTGCGACAAGAGCGAGAGTTGCCAGATGAGGTTTATGTTTTTCAACTTGACTTGACAGTGTTGGTGTCAGTAATGACTCAAGGAAATATTGTCAGACGCAAGTTTAGTGGTTATTCTACATTCCCTCCTGCTGACCGAGATATTGCTTTCTTTGTACCAGTTGAGGTATCAGTGGATGAGATTAAACAGGTAATTTCTCAAGCTGCTGGGAAGTTATTGGAGTCTATAGAATTATTTGATGAATATCGGGGTGAAAATGTACCCGATGGTGAAAGAAGTTTAGCTTTTCGGTTAGTTTATCGAGTGAGCGATCGAACTCTTACTGATGCGGATGTCGATCCGGTGCAGCAAAAAGTTAGAGATGCTTTGGTTGATAAACTGAAGGTAAATCTCAGAAGTTGATATTAGGGAATAGGGAATAGGGAATAGGGAATAGGGAGTAGGGAGTAGGGGAAAATGGCTATGATTTTTCAACTGTAGAAACCGGGTTTGTATTAGATATCTTACCATACTGACACCTGTTTCCAACAAACCCGGTTTCTTAGAACATCAGAGCAATTATTTCATAGCTCTTCTAGAAACCGGGTTTGTATTAGATATCTTAGCATTAGGGAATAGGGAGTAGGGAGTAGGGAGTAGGGGAAAANATTATTTCATAGCTCTTCTAGAAACCGGGTTTGTATTAGATATCTTAGCATTAGGGAATAGGGAGTAGGGAGTAGGGAGTAGGGGAAAATAGCTATGATTTTTCAACTGTAGAAACCGGGTTTGTATTAGATATCTTACTTACCATACTGACACCTGTTTCCAACAAACCCGGTTTCTTAGAACACCAGAGCGATTATTTCATAGCTCTTCTAGAAGCCGGGTTTGTATTAGATATCTTACCATACTGACACCTGTTTCCAACAAACCCGGTTTCTTAGAACACCAGAGCGATTATTTCATAGCTCTTCTAGAAACCGGGTTTGTATTAGATATCTTAGCATTAGGGAATAGGGAGTAGGGAGTAGGGAGTAGGG
>NZ_LGSU01000643.1 GCF_002260545.1 Hydrocoleum sp. CS-953
ATCAAAGTGTGGAACATCGAAACAGGAGCAGAAATTCATACCCTCAAAGGTCATAGCAACTGGGTAAATGCTGTAGCAGTAACCCCTGATAGCAAGCAAGTTATTTCCGGTTCATTTGACAAAACTATCAAAGTCTGGAGCATGGAAACTGGGGCTGAAATTGCTAGTTTTACTGGGGAAAGCTTTCTATATTGTTGTGCTGTTGCACCAGATGGAATAACTATTGTGGCAGGTGACATTTCAGGAAACTTACATTTCCTCCGCCTCGAAGGAACGGAGACACAACCATGAACAACCAACCTCAACTTTCAACTCCAACCACCCCCTACCCAACAATATTTCAACAATACATTCGACAAAAAACCGAAAATTATGTCGATCGCTCCCTCATCTCCACCACCATCAACAACTTCCTCCAAAACCACAACCACGGTTACTTCACTCTCATCGGTTCCCCCGGTAGCGGTAAAAGTGCCTTCCTCGCCAACTACACCATCGAAAACCCCCAAACAGTTTATTACACTGCGGAAGTTGAGGGCAAAAACCGCGCTGACGAATTTCTCATAACCATTTGCACCCAACTCATCCAAAAAATAGACGACCAAAACCCCACCCTTCCCGAAAATGTTACGGAAGGCAGTTGGTATCTATCCCTATTACTCCAGAAAATTAGCGACAACCTCACAGCAGAGGAAAAATTAATCGTAGTAGTGGATGGATGCGACAACCTCGATCGCCAAAGTCAACCACGAGACTCCAATATATTCTACTTACCCAGATATTTGCCGAAACAAGTCTATTTCCTCCTCGCCCGCAGACCATTTTTGAGAGCAAAATCTGGTTTATTAATTGAAACTCCTGCCGAAACCTTGAATTTAGAACAATTCCCAGAACAAAACCAGGCAGATGCACGAGCATACATTGAGCATTATTTGGCAATTCCAGAAGTGGGAGCAAATATTAAATCTTGGGTTGCTGAAAATTATCAGAGTGAAGCAGAATTTTGTCGAGAGTTGGTGGTTGCAAGTGGGAATAATTTTATGTATTTGAGTCGGGTGTTGGGAGCGATCCCCCCTAACCCCCCTTTGGAAGGGGGGGATCGGAATTCTTACCTCTTTTTGGAAGCGAAGGAGACGACTGTAGGGACGAATGGCATTCGCCCTTATAAGACATCGAACGTCCCTACGAAAGGTTTAGAGGAATATTACGAGAGTTTGTGGCAAAAAATGGCTGGTGACGGTTTGTCAGAAATTGAGTTAGGAGTGCTGAGGGTGTTAGTCGAGCAAGAAGAAGCAGTTTCTGTGGAGACTATAGCTCAATTCATAGATGTAGATGAATATGATGTGGAGGAAGTGCTGGAAAGTTGGTTGGAATTTTTACATTTGCAACAAATTGGGGGAGAAATCTGTTATAGTTTGTATCATTGGAGTTTCTGTAAATTTTTGCGGTCTTGTTTGTAGTCCAGTAGGGTGTGTTAGCGCAGCGTAACGCACCGAACCATTGAAATATTTGAGATAGGCGGTGCGTTACATTTCATTAACGCACCCTACGATATGGCTAGAGCTACAATATTTCAACAAAACATGATATAAGATATATTTGCAATCTATCTTAATCAATAATCAAATGACTACCAAAAATTTCACTAGAGATGAAATGGAAACAGTGCAGGAAATATTACAAACGGATAGCCGAACCGTGCCACCTGTACTCAAACAAGAGTCAATCAAAAATCTAGGAACTGCTGATATTCCTAGAGAAATATTCTTTTCCCAAGAATATCATAACTTAGAAGTCGAAAAGTTGTGGAAAAAAGTCTGGCAGTGGGCTTGTCGAGAAGAAAATATCCCTAATGTGGGCGATTATGTGGTATATGATGTCGCTGACCTTTCAGTAATTGTTGTTAGGAGTAAAGCTGATAAAATTCAGGCATTCTACAATTCTTGTTTGCACCGTGGAACTCAGTTATGTGTTGATGAGGGAAATACTTTAGCTCTACAATGTCCCTTTCATGGTTGGACATGGAAACTGGATGGTACTCTGGCTCATATTCCTTGTCGGTGGGATTTTGAACAAGTAGAGGATGAAGCTTTCCGGTTGCCTGAAATTAAGGTGGCAACGTGGCAGGGTTTTGTCTTTATTAATTTTGACCCAGACTGTGAGTCTCTTGAGAGTTACTTAGAAAATCTACCCGAACATTTCCAACAGTTTGCTTTACAAGAAAGGTTTATAGCAGCTCACGTTGCTAAAGTGATGCCTGCTAACTGGAAAGTAGCACTAGGGGCTTTTTTAGAAGTTTATCATGTAATTGGAACACATCCACAAATTCTCAAATTCAGTGGAGATGCTAACTCCCAAAATGACATTTATGGTCGTCATAATAGGTTAATTATGCCAATTGCGGTGCAAAGTCCCCATCTAGGTAAGCTACGAGACCCACAAGCTCCTGCTACAGGTCTGATAGAATTTATGGGAATTGACCTAGAAACATTACAGATATCTGAGGAAATGAACCCTCGTGCTTATGCAGCAGAAGTCACTCGACAAAGCTTCAAGCAAAATTTAGAAGTTGACTGCTCTACTGTTTCTGATACAGAGATGCTGGATATAATTTCTTACTTTATTTTCCCTAACTTGATGATATTTCCTGGTGTCGGTCAACCTTTCATGTTTCGTTTTAGACCTTATGGTAATGACCCTGATAGTTGTATTATGGAATTCCTAGTCTTGCAACCTTGTACATCGGGAGTTATGCCACCAGCAGCTAAAATTCATTGGCTGACATCTGAGGAAAACTGGAGTGATGTACCAGAATTGAGACAAGCAGGACCAGTGCTAGATCAAGATGCTTCCAACTTACTCCTGCTGCAAAAAGGTTGGAAAGCATCTGCAAAGCCTGGTATTACTCTGGGTAACTATCAAGAATCTCGCATCCGTCACTTTCATCAGATATTGGATAAATATTTGAGCTAATATTGCAGTACCCGCAATTTAGAATTTAGAAGTCAACTGACAAAACTAAAATAGTGCAGTAGTAGGGGCGGGTTTCCCCATTAAATTAATGAGTTTTCACGTTTGATCAAATAAACCCGCCCCCCAATGATGTAACGCACTATTTTAGATATGTCATTCCAGTAGTAGATCGACACACCTTGCATTAGGGCGGGTTTATTTAATTTGATGGGTGAGTATTGAATTTTCGACTAAAACCCGCCCCTACTTTTGTGCATTTGGGTGGGTTTATTTAATTTGATGGGTAAGTATTGAATTTTCGACTAAAACCCGCCCCTACTTTTGTGCATTTGGGTGGGTTTATTTAATCTGATGGGTAAGTATCGAACTTTTGACTAAAACCCGCCCCTACTATTGATAACTGTTTTCCCATAGGGTCGTGACAAATATTTTCCTTGGGGCGATCCTAAAACTTCTCCGTTATCAAAAATCAAATTTCCCCGCAAAAATGTACTTTTCACTTTTCCTGTTAACTCCATTCCTTCAAATGGTGTATAACCCTGTTGCGACTCCGACTCACTCGCACGCACAACAAAAGTTTCATTGGGGTCGAAAAGTACCAAGTCTGCATCATATCCTACAGCAATATCGCCTTTTTCTAACAAACCATAACGTTGTGCGGGGTTCCATGATAACAATTCAGCGATATGATTATAAGACATTCCTCTTTTGCTCCCTTCGCTGAAAACTCCAGATAATAAATATTCTGTACCGCCAAAACCCGATTTTGCTAACCAAATATTCTCTGGATCTTGACTGCTAGCTTTTTTCTCTGCCGAACAACAGGCATGATCGCTAACTATCCAGTCAATTTGTCGGTTTAATACTGCTTGCCATAAATATTCTACATCTTCACGGGGACGAATAGGTGGGTTTACTTTTGCCCATTTGCCTGTAGGTGCATCTACATCTAATAATAAATGCCCCACTGTCACTTCTCGGCGAAAGTTGATATGAGGAAATGTTGCTTGCATCATTAATGCTGCTTCCACTGCTTTCCGGGAACTCAGATGCAATAAATTA
>NZ_LGSU01000644.1 GCF_002260545.1 Hydrocoleum sp. CS-953
ATGTTAATAGTGTATAGTAGTTAAAAACTTAACTATTACCCTTGCTTAAAATTCTTCCCGTTCCTTGACTATAAACCAAAAGCCAAAAGTCACAAATAAAAAGTCAAAATTTCTGTTGAAGATCTAGATACGATCCTGCTGATTACTGAGTGCTGACCCCTTTGTTAACTAGGGGTGGCTAGATTAAACATCAAAGCCTTGAAAGATAAAGCCTTTAGCCTTTGAAGGTCTGGAAAAAGTACGAACTTTTAGGTCAAAAAGGTTCAAAAATTTAGCATTTTTGCCTCAATATTACAGAAAAATTAAGGAATAATATAATGTCCGCTGGTATCGGAGCGTGTAAAAGTTGGGGAAAGAGCTACCATTAGTAAGGTTTTTCTTTCTTCCTTCTTCCTTCTTCCTTCTTCCTTCTTCCTTCTTCCTTACCTTCCCTATACAAGACTGATGCTACCGGACATGATATGATTCCTCCGACTACCTTCTCCATAACTCCAATTCCTCCTGACTCTGTACGGACGTTGCATGGAACATCCCTACCTTCCCCTACTCCCCTACTCTGAAATAGATAAAGTTTTTGAGAAATGGTATGAGATATCTCCCACTCATCCAATCATCAAATCAATTATTACCCATTTTTTATCAATTAATTCTCCACCAAGACCTATTTTCTGGAGATACGCTTAGGGGTTCTATAATTCCCCGTTCCTCCTAACTACTCCCTACTCCCTAATTATTTTTGATTGTCATCTCCCCACACAAAGCACACGGACTACACTTCCTCTACTCCCTAACCCTGAAAATCATACCCGCACTTCAACAAAACTAAAAAAACTTTTTGTCAAACTCTTGTAGGAAGTTTCTATGGAAGGTTCCTACAGAATTTTTACGCTTATGTGTATTACTCACAATTGTACAATTGAGAATAACAATAAAAAATAAAAAAACTAATCATTATGTGGCAAATATTAAGTCAAGTATTTTCACCTAATTTTATTTCCCAGGTAAATAACCATCAGTGGCAACCTGAACTAATACAGTTACATTTGTTATCAAATTTATTCATAGCGATCGCCTATTTTTCAATTCCAGCAATCTTAATTTACTTTGTCCGAAAACGGAAATATGTAATACTTTCAGGAGTATTTGGTTTATTATGCACTCTAATGATATTGTCTGGCATAGGTCATTTGATGGAAGTATTGAGTATATGGTATCCATCTCCTTTTCATTGGCTAATTGGGATTCAGAAATCTATAACTGCTATAGTTGCTTGCTACACAACTTGGCGAGTCATAAAGCTATTACCTAAATTTTTATCTCTAAAAACTACCCCGCAACTAGAAGCAATTAACCAACAATTAGAAACAGAAGTAGCTCAACGGAAAGAAGCAGAAGTAATACTGGAACAAACTAATCAAAAGTTAGAAACAGAAGTACAAAACCAGACTTCTGAGTTATCAACAGCTTGGAATAATTTACAACAAGAAATAGAAAAGCGCCAAGAAACTATATCGTCATTACAAGCAAGTGCTAAACGGGAAAAAGTCATCTCTCTAGTCATTCAAAAAATACGTCAGAGTCTAGATATTCCCACTATATTTCAAACCACAACCCAAGAATTACGACAAACAATTTATTGTGAGCGAGTAGTTATCTATCAATTTAATCCTGACTGGAGCGGACAAATGGTAGCAGAGTCAGTCGAAAGTGGTTGGAAAATTTTAGTAGAGGAACAAGAAAATGACCCCTGTCTCAAACAAAACGCTATGGGAACTGAAAACTGTTACAAAGATTTATCTAATCCCAACGTAATTGATGATACTTACCTACAAGAAGAAAAAGGTGGTATTTATAGTCAGGGTGCAAAGTATCGAGTAGTTGAAAATATTTACGAAGCTGGATTTACTGATTGTTATATTCAATTATTAGAGAGTTTTCAAGCCAAAGCATATATCAATGTTCCGATTATTTCTAATAATAAACTATGGGGATTATTAGCTTGTTATCAAAATTATGCTCCTCGTAAATGGGAAAATCAAGAAATTAATATTGTCATTCAAATTGGCAGTCAGTTAGGAGTAGCTCTCAAGCNAAACTATGGGGATTATTAGCTTGTTATCAAAATTATGCTCCTCGTAAATGGGAAAATCAAGAAATTAATATTGTCATTCAAATTGGCAGTCAGTTAGGAGTAGCTCTCAAGCAAGCAGAATTATTAGCCGAAACTGAACAAAAGTCATTAATGTTAGAAAAAGCATTAATAAAAGCAGATGCAGCCAATCTAGCTAAAAGTAACTTTATTGCTTCTATGAATCACGAATTGCGTACTCCTTTAAATGCAATTATTGGTTTTACCCAACTAATGAATCTCGACTCATCTTTATCTACCAAAAACCAAGAATTTGTTGAGATTATTAATCAAGCAGGGGAGCATTTACTGAAATTAATTAATAGTNGCGTACTCCTTTAAATGCAATTATTGGTTTTACCCAACTAATGAATCTCGACTCATCTTTATCTACCAAAAACCAAGAATTTGTTGAGATTATTAATCAAGCAGGGGAGCATTTACTGAAATTAATTAATAGTATTTTAGAAATTTCTAGGATAGATGCTGGTAAAACCAAATTAAATATCGTCAGTTTTGACCTATTTACTTTGGTAAAAAGTATTGAACAAATGTTTAGTTTAAAAGCATTTGATAAAAATTTGTACCTACAATGTAAATGTGATGTTAATGTGCCCCAATATATAGAAACTGATGAGGAAAAATTGCGCCAAATTTTAATTAATTTGTTGGAAAATGCCATAAAATTTACTGACACAGGGGAAGTAACATTAAGAGTTAGCAGAAAACAGGAGAAAAACCATTTACAATTTGAAGTGAGTGATACAGGTTATGGTATTGCTCCAGAAGAAATAGATCAATTATTTAAAGCTTTTGAGCAAACAGAAACAGGTCGTAAATCTCAACAGGGAAGTGGATTAGGTTTAACTATTAGCCATAAATTTGTACAACTGATGGGAGGGAATATTTCTGTTAGTAGTACAGTTGGTGTAGGAACAAAATTTACATTTGATATTGAGATAGAGGAGGCAGAATTACCAGAAACTGAAACTGCAAATCCTGAAAATATTATAGCTTTAGCACCTCATCAACCAGAATATCGGATTTTAGTTGTTGAAACACAAGAAGTTGACAGTATTTTATTACTTGAAATGTTAAGTAAAATAGGTTTTATTGTGCAGGAAATTACCGAGATTAATCAAATAACTGATATTTGCAAAAATTGGCAACCTCACCTCATTTTGATAGATTTAGAGATATTAGATAAATCAGGAAAGGAAGCAATCGAATCTATTAAAAGAGATAGCAATACTCAGACACCAATAATTTTGGCTCTAACAACTAAAACTTTTGCAGATGAGCCTAATAAAATTTTATCTACAGGTGGCGATGATTTGATTCTGAAGCCATTTTCCCAGAGAATTATATTGGAAAAAATTGCTGAAAATTTAGGGGTNGATTTAGAGATATTAGATAAATCAGGAAAGGAAGCAATCGAATCTATTAAAAGAGATAGCAATACTCAGACACCAATAATTTTGGCTCTAACAACTAAAACTTTTGCAGATGAGCCTAATAAAATTTTATCTACAGGTGGCGATGATTTGATTCTGAAGCCATTTTCCCAGAGAATTATATTGGAAAAAATTGCTGAAAATTTAGGGGTAAGCTACACTTATGAAAATGGGGAACCAGAAAAAAATGCGCAAATTGATATACCAGAAAATTCGTTACAAAAAAGTTATTTAACTCCAGAAATGTTGTTAGTAATGCCCATGACATGGGTGAGAGATTTGCATACAGCAGCTATGATAGGAGATACAGATTTAATTATTACCTTAGCAGAAGAAATTCCCGAATCAAATTCTGATTTATCCCAAACACTAATAGATTATGTCAATGAATTTCAATTTGAAAATATTACTGACTTAACTGAAAAAATTATTGAGCAAGAAAACAATCAAATTT
>NZ_LGSU01000645.1 GCF_002260545.1 Hydrocoleum sp. CS-953
GTTTCCATACTGTGTTCATTACAGAATAATTAATAATTAATAGTTAATAATTAATAATTAAGAGTTGATAGTCAATAATTAATTATTCATTGAACAATTAAGGTTTAAAGCCTCCCCTTTTAAAGGGGTAAATCAAAAAAATTTCCTTGAGCGCCAATCCCTTTCTTTCAAGAAGGGGTAATTATTAATTATTAATTGTATTCCTACGGAATGCTGCGCAAACGGCTGTCGCCGACATGAACATTGTTCATTGCTGAATTAATAACTGAAGTGTTACCTAAGTCTAGCATTACTTTTGGGAATTGGTATAATAAGCAATCTGAAATGGAGCAGATTAATTATGACTAATTATATATATCAGGTTGGTGGTAGTCTAAATAGAAATTCTCCAACTTATGTTATTCGTAAAGCTGATACTGAAATTTATCAGGCTTTAAAAAGAGGAGAATTTTGCTATGTTCTTAACTGCCGACAAATGGGTAAATCTTCTCTATTAGTTCGTACTCAAGCTCGACTTAAAGAAGAAGGGTTTAAATGTGCCACTGTAGATATGACTAATATTGGCAGTGAAAATATTACACCTCTACAATGGTATAAAGGTATAGTCGCTGACATCTCCCGTAGTTTCAAACTGACAAGAAAAGTACCGTTAAAAAAATGGTGGGAAGAAATAGGAGAAATATCTTTATTACAAAAATTAAGTAAATATATTTATGATGTACTTTTGGTAAAATTTCTCCGAAAANGTTTTCGGAAAAATTTTTGTATTTTTATTGATGAAATTGATAGTATCCTCAGTTTAGATTTTCCTATAGATGATTTCTTTGCTCTGATTCGTTACTGTTATAATCAAAGGGCTATTAACCCAGAATATAATCGTATAACTTTTGCTATATTTGGAGTTGCTACACCATCAGATTTAATTCAAGATAGAAAAAGAACTCCATTTAATATTGGTACAGCTATAGAATTACATGGATTTACTCTAGAAGAAATAGCTCCATTAGCAACTGGATTAGAAGTTAAAGAAGGCAATCCTAAATTAATTCTCCAAGAGATTTTAGCCTGGACAGGAGGGCAACCATTTCTCACACAAAAGTTATGTGATTTAGTAGTAAATACCAGTCACGATGCAGCATCAGGAATAGTCACAATTCCACCAGGACAAGAAGCATTTTGGGTAGAGAGTATTGTCAGAACAAAGATTTTACATCACTGGGAATCTCAAGACGAACCAGAACATTTAAGAACTATTAAAAATCGCATAGAATATTATCCAGAAAAGTTGGGAAGATTACTGGGAATATATAATGAAATCCTACTAAAAAAAGAAGTAAAAGCAGACGATAGTTGGGAACAAATACAATTAATTCTGTCTGGTTTGGTAGTTAAAGAATCAGGATTAATAAAGGTTAGAAATCGGATATATGAAGAAGTATTTAACTTAGAATGGGTAAATCAAAAATTAAGTTTACTGCGACCTTATAATCAGACTTTTGATGCTTGGATAGAATCGGGAAAACAGGATAATTCGCGACTATTAAGAGGAAATGCTTTAGTCGATGCTCAACTTTGGGCAAATGGTAAAAGTTTAAGCGATTTAGATTATCAATTTTTAGCTGCTTCCGTGGAATTGGATAGAGAACAGGTGCAATTAAGTTTAGAAGCTGCAAAAACTAGAGAAGTAGAAGCTAGGTTAATAGAAGAACAAAAAAGATTAGAAGCTGAAAAAAAGAAAGTTATTCAAGAGAAAAAAACAGC
The DNA here is from genome assembly GCF_002260545.1 of Hydrocoleum sp. CS-953. Taxonomy (GTDB): domain Bacteria; phylum Cyanobacteriota; class Cyanobacteriia; order Cyanobacteriales; family Microcoleaceae; genus Trichodesmium. The sequence goes on from NZ_LGSU01000645.1 coordinate 1,762, forward strand.
CAAACTCCAAAGATTTTTACTCGGAACATTAAGTATGGCATTATTAGTTACTGTCGGGTTAGGAGTAATAACTTTTCGGCAATATCGCAAAGCATTACAAAGTGAAAATCAAGCCAGAATTAGTGAAATTAAAGCCTTAATTGCTGCTGCAAAAGGCAGTTTGGCATCAGAACAGAAATTAGACGCATTGATACAAGCAATAAAAGCACAAAAAAAATTACAAGAATATCCTAACAAAAATCAGCTACCTCTAGAAATAGAAGCTCAAGTAAAGTTAGCATTGCAAAGAGCTATATATACAGCAGATGAATATAACCGCCTTATTGGACATAAACATCGGACAATAATAGTTGCTATCAGTAATGATGGAAAAACTATCGCCACTATTAGCGCTCAAAAAACAATAAAACTCTGGCATAAAAATGGTCAGTTGTTGCCAATTGTACTTGAACATCCTACAGCAATTTGGGAATTAGCTTTTAGTCCTGACGATCGAATCATCGCATCTGCTACAGCAGGTGGTAAAATTAGGCTCTGGCATCAAGATGGCAAATTACACAAAGTTCTGACTGCACATGATGCAAAAATTTATGGAGTTGCCTTTTCTCCCAATGGAGAGACTATCGCATCTGCTGGAGGAGATAGCACCGTTAAACTTTGGCATCGAGACGGCAAATTGCTCAGAACTCTCACCGGACATCAGGGAAGAGTTTGGGCGGTTGTTTTTAGTTCTGATGGCGAGATAGTTGTCAGCACTTCTGTAGATGGAACTGTCAAAATATGGCATCAAGATGGTAGGTTATTGAGAACTTTCAAAGCACATAACACAGTAGTTTTCGACGTTGCTATGAGTCCAGATGGGGAAATATTAGCTACAGCGAGTGATGATAAAACAGTGAAACTTTGGCACAAGGATGGCAGGTTACTCAAAACTATTAGGGGTCATACAGAGGCAGTTCGGAAAGTAGTTTTTAGTCCTGACGGCAAAACTTTAGCCTCCGCTTCTGAGGATAAAACAGTTAAAGTTTGGTCTCTAGACGGACAGTTAGTCAAAACTTTCACTGGTCATCAGGATAAAGTGTGGGGAGTTGCTTATACTCCTGATGGTCAGACTTTAATATCATCCTCCACAGATCAAACGGTAAGATTATGGAAGCCATTCAACGGTTTATTTTTTCCCCTTATAGATCATAGTAATAGGGTTTGTGGGGTTGCCTTTAGTCCTGATAGTAAAGTGGTTGCTACTACTTCCTCAGATAAAACAATCAAACTTTGGCATCGAAATGGTGACTTAATAACAACTCTTACAGGACATGAAGGCAGAACTTGTGCAGTTGCTTTTAGTCCTGATGGTAAAACTTTAGCTTCAGCTAGTGATGATAGAACAATCAAATTTTGGTCTTTAGATGGGGAACTCCTGAAGAGTATTGATACTGGACATCAAGAAGGTATTTGGAGAATTACTTTTAGTCCTGATGGTAAAATTTTAGCTACAAGTTCATGGGATAGCACTATTAAACTCTGGAGTCAAAATGGCGAGTTGTTGAAGACTTTAAACGATCATACTAACTCGGTTGTCGGAATAGCTTTTAGTCCTGATGGAGAAATATTTGCTTCTGCTTCTAGAGACTCTACTATTAAGCTCTGGTCTAGAAGAGGCAAACTCTTGAAAACTTTGAGGGATCATTCTGTATCAGTTTGGGGAGTTGCTTTTAGTCCTGATGGAAAAATCTTTGCTTCTGCTTCTGACGATGGCACAATTAAACTCTGGAACCGCAACGGAGAACTGCTCAAGACTTTGGAAAATAATGAGACTGCTATTTGGGAAGTTGCCTTTAGTCCTGATGGCAATATTCTCGCAACTACTTCTGCAGATAATACAGTTAAGTTATGGCATAAAGATGGTAGGTTACTCAAAACTATGTTTGGACACACCACAACTATATCTGGAATTGCCTTTAGTCCAGATGGTAAACAAATTGCCTCGGTTAGCCAAAAACAAGGCATAATTTGGGATATAGAAAATATTCTCAAGTTGGATGAACTGACCTATGCTTGTAACTGGGTGCGTGATTATTTGCAAACTAATAGTGAAATTGAAGAAAGTGATCGGGGTTTATGTAATTAATGGATAATGGATAATGGATAATTGATATTAATGGATAATGGATAATGGATAATTGATAATGGATAATTGATAATTGATAATTGATAATTGATAATTGATAATTGATAATGGTTTTGTTGCATCAAAGCATATAGCTGCAACACTTGCTTGTG
>NZ_LGSU01000646.1 GCF_002260545.1 Hydrocoleum sp. CS-953
AAAATAATTGTGTCAGATAATGTCAGATTGTGTCAGAAAAATCAAGAAAATCAAGAAAAAGTATGATAGAATCGGGAAATTACTGAATGACAATCGGTATTGTCAAATCTCAAAGATTTTTCTTGAGTAATAACTCTGAAAAGCAAGACTTCATATCTCCGAAAAAATAATGGATATTCAAGAAGTATTGAGCTTTGTTGATGAATTGATTTTTACCAAAATAGGGAAGCATTTATCTGACTTACAGGTTGCAATCTTACGGGAAGTTTGGCAGGGGCAAAAATATTTTGAAATTGCTGAAGAGAATTATTGTAGTGAAGGATATGTCAGAAATTTGGCATCTGAACTTTGGCAGATTTTATCTAATGCTATGGCAGAAAATGTTAATAGAACTAATTTTCGTTCGGTAATGGAGAGGAGACAATCAATGATTGTTTCCTCTAATTTTTTTGGTAGTGTGGGTAATGATTTGATAATTAGTAATGTGAATGTTTGTAGGGATATCTCATCAAATAAATCACCCCCTTCTAAATCAGATAAACTCCAACAAGAATTAAGCACCGCACCAGATTTAGTTAAGTTGAGCGATCGCCACAAAGAAATTGCTACTTTAGAAAAATGGATATTGCGAGAAGGTTGTCGTTTGATAGCTATTGTAGGTAATTCGGGAATTGGTAAAAGTGCTTTAGCTTGTTACTTACTACAAAAAATTAAAACTAATTTTGAGGTAGTAATTTGGCTCGACTTAAATCTATCCCCACCTTTAGAAAATACCTTAAAGACTTTAATCTTATCAACTGCTAATCAAACAGAAAATCAACTACCCTCGACTTTGGGGGAGAAGCTATCAATTTTATTGTTAAATCTGCAAAAAAAACGCTGTTTAATTGTGCTAGATCATGTACAAACTTTACTGAGTGAAAAACAACTAGCTGGAAATTATTGCTCAGAATACAGAAGCTATAAAAAATTCTTTAAACTAATTAGTGAAACAGTTCATAAAAGTTGCTTTATTATTAACAGTTGGGAATCTCCCCAAGAAATTATTACCTTAGCTGGAAAAAATTCCCCTGTTCGTCTTTTCCAACTAAAACGTTTAGGTTTAGGAGCTTCAGAAATTCTCAGAGAAAACAAATTATTAGATGAGTCGGAATGGGAAAAGTTAATTAATATCTATGAAGGAAACCCTCTATGGTTAAAAATTTCTGCTAATACAATTCAAGAAATTTTTGGTGGAAGGGTAGGAGAATTTTTTAAATATGAACAACTATATATAAGTGAAGAATTAGGAATAATTTTAGAAAAGCATTGGCAGCGTTTGTCGGAAATAGAACAAAAAGTTATTACTTGCCTGAGTCAGAAAATCGAACCTGTTTCTATTTCTCAATTGTTGACAGATACTCAAGTTTCGCCACAGGAATTATTTAATGCCATAAAATCTTTAGGGCGACGTTTTTTGATAGAAACTAAAATCCAGGAACAAGAAACCTTATTTTTAGTTTTGCCAATTTTCAGACAATATATAATATCCACTGCTGAGGCTGAGGAAAAGTTACATTAGATTTGACTGAAGCTCACAGAAAAATTTATCTATAATTTTCAGAAAGATTTAGATACAGAGATTTTTTCATTAGGATGAAATATGTGTCAGACTTAATCTGAGAGAAAAGTCGATCCATTATTCTGCCAAATTAGGCAAGATACAAAAAAGTTGATAGGTGATAATTGACTTCTGATATCTATACAGAGATTTTTTCATCCCAACAAAAGTAGAGTAAAAAGAAACATTATTTTCCGTTTTGTCAATTTTCAGACAATATATAATATCCACTACTGAGGCTGAGGAAAAATTACATTAGATTTGACTGAAGCTCACAGAAAAATTTATCTATAATTTTTAGAAAGATTCAGAGAAAGAATCATCAACTCTTGTGCCAAATTCGGCAAACAAAATACAAATAAAGTTGATAGATGATAATTGACTTCTGATATCTATACAGAGATTTTTTCATCCCAACGAAAGTAGAGTAAAAAGAAACATTATTTTTCCTTTTGCCAATTTTCAGACAATATATAATATCCACTGCTGAGGCTGAGGAAAAGTTACATTAGATTTGACTGAAGCTCACAGAAAAATTTATCTATCTTTTTCAGCAAGATTCAGATAGAGAATAATTANTATCTATACAGAGATTTTTTCATCCCAACGAAAGTAGAGTAAAAAGAAACATTATTTTTCCTTTTGCCAATTTTCAGACAATATATAATATCCACTGCTGAGGCTGAGGAAAAGTTACATTAGATTTGACTGAAGCTCACAGAAAAATTTATCTATCTTTTTCAGCAAGATTCAGATAGAGAATAATTAAATATCATGCCAAATTAAGCAAGATATAAAAAAGTTAGTAGGTGATGACTGAGTTGCTATATCCATAACCAGGGATTTTTAAATCCTAACAAAAATCCACAAACAAGAAACATTATTTTCAGTTTTTCCAACTTTCAGGCAAGATTTAATATTTACTCCTGATAATTCTGAAAAATAATCAATATTTTATAGAAAAATAGATAAATATCTATCTAGCTTTTCACTAATCTTGAGCTTTCCTATTTCACTAAACTAATAAACTCTCTCCAGATAATCAATCCAAACTGCATATCAAATCAAACGTCAGAAATATTGCTAGAATACTATAGCAAAGAATAAACTTTTGGCAGAATTTTGCAGAGGTTGACTCCGCCCTCTACTATAAATCGAATATCTAGAATTAAAAATAGAATGACTTTGGCTCAAGCATTAGCACAAGAGTGGAAAACCAGACTTCAGGAAGACTATCCAAACCATAACTCAGATATCCACAATAGTATTATTTGTTGGCTATTGGGGGATAATCCCAATAGATTAGAAACCCTGACTCCCGTCCAAAAAGAAATGGAATCTAAGGGAAGAGAATTTCTGTATCGAATTCTAGGACAAAGATATTTAGACGTTTCGCCAGAAAAAGCTTATCGAAACTTGATGCAGCGCTTGAGTGGGTTAGTAATGCTACGACAAAAAATACGAGCATGGGTTAATACCAGTCGCGATCGCCAGCGCAGTGTAATTGATGTACTGCAAGAAGTAGTCCAAGAGATGCTCAATAGCGATCGCTACTTACAACAGCAAATGGCCAAAATTGCTGAATGTACGAAAAATCCCCATCTCCGAAATTCTTTATTGTTGGCTAGTGTAGAAGAATATTGTGTCAGACCAATTCGTAATCAACCTTTACTGGTTTATAGATTTGTCAATTATCTACGTCGGACTCAAAGAGGTGGTCTGACTCAAGTACCTGTCAAAGAATGGGTCAAATTAATCTCAGAGGATATTACTCCTGGTAATACTGAAGACCGAGTAAGTTTGCTAGATGCTGTAGTGACATCCGAGTATCAAGATGCAGAAGCAATGGAACAACAACATCAACTTCGGTCTAAAGTCCAAGAAGAATTTGAGAAATATTTAGCGGACAAAGTTGACCAAAAAGCAGCCGAATGGTTAAAACTTTATATTCGAGGTAATACTCAGGATGAAATTGCTCAAGCTTTAAATATGCCTATCAAACAAGTATATAGGTTACGGGAAAAAGTTAGTTATCATGCAATTCGTGTTTTTGCAGTTAAACAACAACCAGAATTAATAGCAAATTGGCTAGAGATTTCTCTAAATGAGCATGGTCTAGGTTTGACTTCCAGTCAATGGCAAGAATATTGGCAAAATCTCAACGCTCAACAACGTCATTTAATTGAAGCGTTAAAATCAGGTGCAAGTCTAGAGGAAATTGGTAAAAAGTTAAACCTGAAAACTAATCAAGTTATTAGTGAATGGACTAAACTATATTTAACTGCTCAATCTTTACGGAATAGTTCTTAATCACAAGAAATAAATATTAAGTAGGCAAAATAGATTTAAGCAAAATTTCTCTAAGTTGTTTAGCCTGGAAAAAATTTATGTGTAATTAATTTTGTTCTGGTGTTTAGTAAGAATTGAATTCCTCATTAGCCT
>NZ_LGSU01000647.1 GCF_002260545.1 Hydrocoleum sp. CS-953
GTTTTACCACCCTCCGCAAATTAAACCATTCAAATATATCTGGTTTAGGTACATCTATTAATATTAACAATGCCACCCCAATCATCAATAAATTATACCCATTCCAAAATAATCCCAAATTCCAACTTTTTGCCTGTTGCGTTACTGCCCAACCACCATCAATCAATTTAGATAAATTGAACCATAAACTTATACAATTAAATCCGAATAATAAAACCAAAGGCCAAGCCAAATTCCAATTAAAAAAGTAGCGATCGCTCTTAATTCCTTTCGGTGTAACTTTAAATCCTTGTGAAAATGGATTGAGTAAAGATTTAATGATTGTTACTGCCAAAGGAAAAGCCAAAACCACACCATAAAAATTTGATAACATCGCCGATCTAGAACGATAATTTAGCCAAGAAAATACGGTGAAATTTACAAAATAATAAGGTAGAAAGAAATATAAGTATTCAGCAACAGTAGCTTTAATTGGAATCACATCCAAAAAATTATAAGCTAATGGCATTAACAAAAAACCAAAAGTGCTAATGCTAGTAAACCAATGTAATATTGCCTGCGAATATGACAATCTTTGAATAAGACTTAATCCAGAAATTGTCAGAGGATTAGAATTAATAAAAAATGCTTGTAAAGTTCCCCTTGCCCATCTTAATCTTTGAATTGCATGACTAGAAATATTTTCAGCAGCTAAACCAGCACTTAATTTTTCTTCTAAATAAACCTGACGATATCCTTTAGTGGATAAACGAATTCCTGTAAAATAATCTTCACAAATTGATTCTGTAACAAATCCTCCTACTGACTCTAAAGCTTTTCTTCTCACGACAAAAGAAGTTCCTACACAACCAACTCCACCAGAACTATCTCGAATTGGTTGAACCTGTCTGTAAAATATTTCTTCTTCTGAAGTTAAGATATTTTCTAATCCTAAATTTCTAGAAATAGGGTCGATATTATAAAATGTTTGAGGAGTTTGTACTAAGGCAACTTTTTGATTTTGGAAAAATCCTAAAGTCCGAATTAAAAAGTTTTTTGTAGGAATAAAGTCAGCATCAAAAACAACAATAAATTCACCGTTTGTCTTGCTAAGGGCGTGATTTAAGTTGCCAGCTTTGGCATAAGCATTATTATCTCTAGTTAAATATTCACATCCTAATTTATCAGCTAACTTTTTAACTGCTGGTCTATTAGTATCATCTAGTAAATAGACTTTTTTGTTAGGATAATCTATAGCTTGACAACCAATAACTGTACGTTCCAAAATAAATTCTGCTTCATCATAAGTGGGAATCAAAATATCTACAGATGGCAGAAAAGTTTTATCTAAAATTTCCTGAGAGAAATAGTCTGCTTCTCCTCGACGAGGCTTGAATTTAAGCATCAAAAATAAAAGTAGAATACTACTACTTAGCGTCAAAATTTCTAGACCTAATAACCCTAGACTAAATATGCCATTTACCGGGTCAATTAAATTTAATGTTGAGAGCGAGCGCCAGGATAAATAACGAATAGTTAAACCCAATAAAATTCCTACTACCAAAAGTCGCGACCAAGTTTTCGGAGTAGGGGAAATTTTCATAATACCTTGGGCTATTAAAAATAGTAAAATTGTCGGCAAAACTAAATATTTACTATTATCAGTTGGTACTTGTACCCACATTGGCGGATTTTCTTGAAAGTAATGAATTTGAGCAAAAAATTCATCTATCTGACCAATACCAGTAAACCAAGCAACCATAATAATTGTTAATAGTGTTACTCCTCCTATTAACAATAATGTTGCCAAACGGAATTTCAGAAAAATCAGACTATTGAAGCGACTTTTGATATATTTTTTAGCGATATTTGAAGTAGTCATAGTCAGTCATCTCTAATAAGAGCAAATTAAACGTAAGCATTCAGCTATTAGCAGTTAGCTAGCCTCCTAAGGAGGAACTTCGTTAACAGATTTTTAATAGATGAAGCAAGTATTAGTTTAACTTCTACTATATTTTTTATCAGAGAATCTAAGCATAGGAAAAACAAGCTTGAGTTGGCAACTAAAGGTAGTAAAGCTGATAGCTGATAGCTGACGGCTGAATGCTTACAATTAAACAAATAAAATTTTATAATCTTCAAGTTAATACATTAATAATTAATCCTGAGATTCTCCTGAGAGTTATACAAGTTTGGAAAAAGAATGCTACAAAAAAGTGGCTCTCGATCTGAGATGCTTAAAAAGAGTCAGTACAATTCATTTTAGACAGGTATCTCTATCATTTTTATCTTTATTTTTCAAGATTTATTCCTTCTTAATTCTTCCCTCTTCCTCATTTATACCATTTGTAATAAACATTGGTTGCTATTGGTATTATTCTTGATTTTTGCCTATAAAATACTTATATAGCAGTTCTCATAATGGTGAGGTACAAAATTATAGCTTTGAGGGAACAGGGAACAGGGAACAGAGAACAGGGAATAGGGAATAGGTATGGAGGGAATAGGGAGTAATGAAAAGATAAAAAGATAACTGTACTTCACGCTTCTTGGGAAACGCTATAGCGGTTTTGACAAAGGTAGACTACAAAACTTCTTCCTTCTTCCTTTAAACCCCAATCTCTGTACTCTATATTAATAAAAATTGCTATCTAAAAAATTAGGTTGCTTATTACAAAATACTGAAATAAACAACCTAATTAATATCACTTAAAGAGACCAAAGTATTGGTTACAATTACATTTTTTCTCGAAACTCTACCAAAACGTCTATCAAATCAGCCTGACACCCCATCGGCAATAAATCTATCAAAGGAACTTCCTTTCTTCCAGCACCTAACTTAACAAGAACACCCTGTAATATTTCCACAACCTGACCTTCAGAAGGAACTTCTTCAGTCAGAATAGGATAAAACTTTTCTGCCAAAGTTAAATGTAGTTTCGCATCAGATAAATAGAGATGCCAACCAGCAATATCAATATAAACTTTATCCCCTATTTCTGCTGCTAAACTTTCAATTATTTGTGTTGTACTAGCATTAGTCATTTCAGTTATCAGTTATCAGTTATCAGTTGTCAATACCTCCTACTAAAGTAGGACGCTTGAAATACTAAATTCTCTTCTTTTATTCAATTTACAGGAGAGGTTTGAGACCTAATTTTCTAGTAATAAGAATAAATAAAACCCAAATTTTTTAGTTACATTATTACTCTAATTATCAGTAAGACCGAGAGTTTGAAAACCATGTCGCTCAATTCGCGGGGAGTGTCAACCTATGCAGAATCCTTAGTAGTAGAACCATAATCTGCAAGGACAAAAATATACACCCCATGAATCAACAATAACGACACCCAACCACCTGTTACCCAGATAGCCCAAGGCCAACTTGCTGCTGTAAGATTACGGAAAAACCATATACCAGAATTACTGGCCGCAAAAATAGCTACATGAATAGCAAAATTCATTCGGTCATCCAACTTCCGGAACTCTGGGTCATTACGGTCAGGTTTGCGAGGCCAACGAGGAGGCATAATACTTTAAAAAAAATTTATTACTGTTCAGTTTCTTTAAATATTGTAAAGGCAAGTCAGCAATTTAGAGATGATTTGAGATTATTGTCTCCAATACTTAATCTGTGAATATTAAATAAGCATATTGCTCATCAATAGGAGAATCTTCTCCTAGTGGCATAAAATTGAATATTGATAGGTCTGTAGGAAACAAGGAAATTTAAGATTTTCCTAGCCTTCTAATTCAGTAGGAGTTACTGATAACTGTTAACTGTTAACGTAGTTCCTCTGCAGAAGGCTAACTGATAACTGAAATTACTCTCCACTTAAAATATAATCCCCAGACTTCCCGCCACTCTTACTCAACAGACCAATTAACTCAATAGAAATAGACTTTTCCCAACCCTTCGCCATATCATACAAACTCAAAACAGCCACAGAAACCGCCTTCTAATCACGACCTACTCAGAGATACTACATATAGCGGAAAAAACTCGAACGTTATAGTTTTTAAACTCTATATATATAGTCTGGCCGTAATTCCTCATAATCAAAAGGTCTC
>NZ_LGSU01000648.1 GCF_002260545.1 Hydrocoleum sp. CS-953
ATTTAATAGATGTATGTAAATATATTGAACTTAGTAACTTCAAAATAGAAGAAGTGGCTCATTTTGTGAACAGATTTGCAGGAATAGTAAAACAGCCACTAAAAGTTATGGAAGAAATATTATTTTGGTCTGGCGGGCAACCATTTTTAACACAAAAATTATGTCAAATAGTTATTAACTATCTAGGAGAAAAAGGGGTAGAAGAAAATTATAATGATGTAGCTTTAGTAGAAGATTTAGTGAAAATTTGTGTGGTAGAAAATTGGGATGCACAAGACTATCCTGCTCATTTCAGCAAAATACAAAATTTGTTGCTGAAAAATGTACAGAAATCTACAAGTCATGTAGAAATATATCAACAATTATTAAAACATGGCAAGTTAAAACCACCAGGTGAAAATAATCCAAGATTTAAAAATGATGCGATCGCTAATAGTAATAGTAAATGGGAGATAAAAGAGTTATTAAGGTCGGGAGTGGCAAAAGTAAATCAGGGATTTTTAGAGCTATATAGTCCTATTTATGCCGAAATTTTTAATCAAGAATTGGTACAAAAATATCTAGCACAAACAACTCAATCTGTTCCTATGGTTAATCAGGAAAAATTAGAGTTAAATGATTTGAATAGTCAGGAACAAAGTTGGCAAAAAGGAGGAAATCTTTCTAACTCGAAAATTCCAGGAAATCACAAAATTAATAGTAATGGTGTGATTAATTCAGAACAAAAAACACTAGGAAATCCCTTAGAGTTAAATGAGTTGAATAGTCAGGTGACAAATTTTCAACTAGGAGCAAATATTTTTGATTTGGCAAATCAGGAAAATCATAAAATTAGTAGTAATGATGGAATTAATTTAGAACAAAAACAACTAGAAATTCCATTAGAGTTAAATGACTTAAATACTCAAGTAACAAACTTAGATTTAGGAACAAATCTTTCTGACTTGGAAAATCAGGAAAATCACAAAATTAATAGTAATAATCTGATTCAGCCACAACAGAAACAAATCGAAACACCAAAACAAAAAAATAGTCATCAGAAAACTAAAAATAAACTAGAACAACAACAGATAGAAACACCCAAACAAAAAATCAATAATCATCAAAATTCAAACAATCAAGTAAGTCGCAAAAAACTTAAAACATCCCCAAACAATCAGAATAAACTAAAAATAGGAGTAGCAGGATTAGCCATAATATCAGTAGTAGCTATAACGGGCGTCGCCTGGGCAACAAAACTTTTCCAAGATAAACAAAACCAACTTCAAACAGCAGAATATCAACTAGAAAAAGCCAAATACGAACTACAAGAAGCACAAACAGGAACAAAATTAGAACGCCAAGGAATTAACGCCCTAAGACAATTTGAAAATGCACAAATAGAAGCATTACTATCAGCAATGCAAACAGGTAAAGAACTACAAGAATTAATTAAAGGCGACCGCCCACTCCAATATTATCCAGCCACAAGTCCGATATTTGCCTTACAACAAATCCTCAAAAATATTCACGAAAAAAACCAAATTCCTAACATCAAAAACATTGCCATGAGTCCTAATAATCAACTATTAGCAACAGTTAGCAATGATGGTACAGCTAAAATCCTGAAATTCTCAGGTCAGCCTATTTCCCAGTTGAGAGGACATCAGGGTAAAATCTCTAAAATTAAATTTGCTCCAGAAGGCGACCTTCTAGCGACAGCAGGAGACGATGGTACGGCCATAATTTGGGATTTTCTCGGTAAGCAGCAAGTAGAACTCAAAGGCCATGAAAGCCAAATTTGGCAAATTAGCTTCAGTCCCAATGGTAAACTCCTAGCTACTGCTGGAGAAGACGGCACTGCTAGAATTTGGGACATCTCAGGCAAGAAAATAGCCACTCTCAAAAAACATAAAGGTCGCATCTTAGATGTCACATTTAGCTCTGATGGAAAATATCTAGCCACCGCTGGATGGGATGGTACTGCCAGAATTTGGAGTCGATCTGGCAGACAGTTAGCCAGACTTAGGGGACATCAAGGTAGTGTAGAAAAAGTCATATTTAGCCCAGATGGAAAATATCTAGCTACTGCTGGATGGGATGGCACTATTAGAATTTGGTGGCGTCGTTCCGGTCAACTCCTAGCAAAACTTAAAGGTGGTGTCTGGAATGTTAGCTTTAGTCCCGATAGTAAAAGGTTAGTTACAGCAGGAGAAGATGGGGTAGCCAATATTTGGGATGTTTCTGGCAAACTATTAGGGAAACTTCCTGGACATCAAGGAATAGTCACGAGTGTCAGTTTTAGTCCCGATGGTCAACGTTTAGCTACAGCAGGTAGTGATGGTAGTGTGAAAGTTTGGAATAATAATGGCAATTTGTTGACCAATCTTAAAGGACATCAAGGCCGAGTTTGGGAAACTAATTTTAGTTCCGATGGAGAATTACTAATAACTTTGGGAGAAGATGGTACTGGCAGAATTTGGGAACTAGAAGGTAATCACGACGGAAAAATTAAGGGTAATTCTGGTATTTTTGGGACGGTAAGTTTTAGTCCGAATAATCAGAGATTAGCAACAGCTACAGTTGATGGTGTTGCCCGTATTTGGGATATTTCTGGAAAACCTTTAGCTCAATTCAATGGATATTTAGGTATGTTTGGTGATATGAGTTTTAGTCCTGACGGTCAACGTATAGCCACTGCTGGAGATAATGCTCAGGGAAGAATTTGGCAGGTTTCGGGAGAGGAATTAACAGAGTTAGAGGGTACAGAGGGTACGGCAAAAGAGATTAGTTTTGCTCCTGATGGACAGCGTTTGGCAACGGTGGGAGAAGATGGTGTTGCCCGTATCTGGAATAATTCTGGTCAGCAGTTGGCTGAGTTAAAGGGTCATAATGGACGAGTTTTGGATGTAAATTTTAGTCCAGATGGACAATATATTGGTACTGCTGGAGAGGATGGTATTGGGAAAATTTGGGATAGTTCTTTTGAAACTGTGTTAAACTTAAAGGTTATTTCTAGTTGGATAGAGAGTATTAGTTTTAGTCCATCAGGAGATTATATAGCTACGGGAGATAGTAATGGGATGGTGAAAATATGGGATTTTTCGGGCAATCAAATTGTTGATTTAAAAGGTCATGTTGGTAGTGTGAAAAATTTGACTTTTAGTGCTGATGGGGAACAGGTAATTAGTATGGGAAAAGATGGAATGGTGAGAGTTTGGGATATTAATGGCAGACAAATAGCTCAATTTGAAAATGCTAAGGGTTTAAGTTTAGATGGTAAATATGTGGCAACTTTAGCAGATAATGATTTACAGTTGTGGCGCGTGAAAGGGTTAAATGATTTGTTAGAAAGTTCTTGTGATTGGCTTGAGAATTATTTTATCACTCATCCACAAGTGAGGAAATATTTAGAAGTTTGTGAGTAGTTTAATCAGTTATCAGNCTTTAGCAGATAATGATTTACAGTTGTGGCGCGTGAAAGGGTTAAATGATTTGTTAGAAAGTTCTTGTGATTGGCTTGAGAATTATTTTATCACTCATCCACAAGTGAGGAAATATTTAGAAGTTTGTGAGTAGTTTAATCAGTTATCAGTTCTCAGTTATCAGTTTTTTTGATGAATTAAGTAGGACTTACGCAGATACGCTATATATAGCGCTCAAAACTATTACGGAATAGTTTTTTAACTCTATAGATAGTACCTTTGCGTAAGTCCTGTTAAGTAAGGATTTTTTGAAGAAGACTTATATTAACTGAAGAGCAACTTACTTTATGCTAGAAATTATCTGAAATATATCAATAATAATTTTTGATGTAATTATAATCTAGCTAAAAGCTGAAGCTTCTTTGCACAACATTCCGCAGAAAATGCTTACAATAAAAAAGATAATAAGCCAGGAATTTACAGTTAACTTAGAAACCTGGTTTATCAAGGAAAATTCAGGTATTAAAGTAAATATTTAAGGTTATATCAGTTGAAGCAAAGATTAGGAAATTATATCAAATCCGGTAGTATCGGTGTAAAAAAGCGTAGAAACCGGGTTTATATGAAATGCCCTTGTAGGGACGTTGCATAAGGGC
>NZ_LGSU01000649.1 GCF_002260545.1 Hydrocoleum sp. CS-953
GTGTATATCAGGTATAGCCTTGATTATAAACAGATTTATATTTTGGTAATACTAGATTTATTGTCCAAATTAATCTCAAAAAAGTTCAGTTTTATTCAGGTTAAAAATTCATAACTAAAAATAACTTTTTCTGTATTGTGTTTTCCGATAACTTGAGTGATAATGATATCAACAACGGAAAGAGAACAACATTTTCTCAAAGCAATAAATAATCTAATTGAGGATAAAATAATGGCTGATTGGGATTTCGGACCAAGAACAACAACTGGGACTGATGGTAACGATAAGCTTGAAGGAAAAACAGGCTCTAATGAACATTGGCAAATACCCACATGGTCATTTGTCACTACATACTTTGATTACAAAGACATACTCCAGGGTCAAGGTGGAAATGATACACTTGTTGGAAAACAGGAGTCCGATACTCTTTATGGAGGGGGGGGTGATGACTATCTCTATGGTGGTAGTGAAACTACAGATCCAGACAGTGATAATGGCTATAAGTTTGTGCAGAATAATAGTAAGTCCCATAACAGGGGAGCTGGAGCAGATCATCTTGAAGGAGGTCCGGGAAATGATGCTCTCTTTGGAGGAGCTGGAAACGATACTCTCCTTGGAGGTGCCGACAATGATGTACTTCAAGGTGGAAACGGTACTGATTCTCTAGTTGGGGGTGCGGGTAATGATGTAATCTTTACTGGTAAATTATCGGCAGGCAACAGTGACATCATATATGGCGGAGCAGACAAAGACACATTCTTCCTTGGTGACACAAGTAAAACTGTAACTCCAGGCACTCTTGATGCTGAAGGATTTGCCAACGGAATTGCCACTGATATAACCGATCTTGGTTTCAGTATGATCCCTGTTGTCGGCGACCTGAGCAAAGGTCTTATAACCGCAATGAAAGAAATTACTCCCATTATTTATGAAGGGATAAATTCGGGAGTTGATGGCTATGTTGAGGCACCGCCTTCAGGAGAATACGCTACGGTTAAGGACTTCAATCCTTTAGAAGATGTAGTGATAATTCCCCTAAACTACGACAGTAGTAAGGGTGAAGACCCCAATGTTTTCATTTCAGATGCGACAAATACCCAAAACTTTTTAAGTTTTTCGTACGATCAAGGAGGTGGTACTGACATATTTGCCACTTTGAATTTTGCCAAAGCTGGAGATATTTTCCCTGGAGATACAGCTTTACCAACTCAGTATGTAACATCAATTCGAGAAACTCTCTTAAATAATGCTCTAATTCTAGATAAAAATGGGGTGTCTCAGGGTCTAAACAGCAGCGGTGCAACAAGCAATATTATAACTGCAAATGAATTCAGTGCAGAAATCCAAGCACAAATCGGTGAGATGGAAAACCCATTTTTAGTTCTAGGTGCCATTGGGCCTCTATCTGTCGAGGGTGATAACAGTGCCAACTACCGTTACGGTAGTAACTTTGACGACCACATTTATGGTTACACTTCCAAAGAAACAGTAGACAAGTCTGGGAGTACGCTAAACTTCACACCACACGCGGATGGTAACGATCAGCTATTTGGTTACGCGGGTAATGATGTATTGCTTGGAGGTAAAGGAGCAGATACTCTGAATGGGGGCGACGGTTTAGACTTTGTTTCTTACCAAGATAATAATCAGGGAACGGGTGCCACTGTCGATCTCTCTCAGGGCAAAGCAAGTAATGATGGGTTTGGTACTCAAGACACATTGATTAGCATTGAGAATGTTACTGGTAGTGACTATGATGACAATATCAAAGGAGATGGTGACGCTAACATCCTCATCGGTCGCCTAGGAACTGATATCTTAACAGGTGGTGCAGGTGCTGATACCTTTTATGTTGGTGAAGGTGATATTATCAAGGATTTTGCTGTGGAAGATAGGCTAATAATCCCTGTAGAGCTTTCCAACAATCTGTCTTTTAATTATTCGAATAACAATCTCACGTTATTAAATTCCAATGGGAGTGCAGATACAACTGTTGCGGTCTTGGAAAATATCTCCAATAATCAAGTTACCAATATTGTCAATAATTTTCAGTATCAGACTTCGGGATCATCAGGGATCAGCAGCCTCAATACAGGAGGATTGACTGTGGAACGTCGTATTCTTGGTACTTCCAATAATGACACTCTCTCTGGAGATGGTCAGGCTAACATCTTTGTTAGTGGAAAAGGGGACGATAATCTAACTGGTAATGGTGGTCAAGATATTTTCAGGCTCTCTGGTGGGAAAAATACAATTACAGACTTCACTTCTTCCGAAGATAATATTCAGATTGATGTTAAAGAATATTACGATAGCAATAGCTCTGTAGACTTTGATGCGACTTATTCTGATACTAATAATACCCTTACTATTTCTATTGCCGGTCAGCAGGCTGCTATCCTACAAAATATCTCTCAAAATCAAGTGGTAGATGCCTTAAAACAAATTGAGTTTATTGGAGCAGAAAACAACACAATTGTTATCAACGATGAGAAAATCAGCAATAAGATCGGCGACTCAGCTGGTAGTCAGTATGTCTATGGTCATGCAGGCAACGATAATATCGTACCATTTGGGGGTAAGGATGTCGTAGTAGGAGGAGATGGTGACGATTTTATCGGTACCTCTCAACAAGGTGACACTGCAATTGGTGGTACTGGTGCCGATACTTTTGTTCTCTATCAACATGGAACAAACTTTTCTCCTGATCGCATCCTGGACTTCACTCCTGCTGAAGGAGATAAGATTCAGATATGGAAAAAGCATTTGGATGCTATTAGTGATAACTCCGATCCTTCCTTAGGCTTAAACTTTACCCATTCAGAAACTAATAATGCTCTCACTATTACTCTTGGCGATCGGGATCTTGCCATTCTAGAAAATATCTCTAAAAATCAAGTAGGAGATGCCTTAAAACAAATTGAGATTTTGGGTTCACAAACAGACAATGACGGTTCAGAAGGTAGTGATGATGTTCTCATCGGCAACTCTGGCAATCAATTAATGCGAGGTCTTGGTGGTAATGATTACCTGTATAGCGGTGGAGGCAACGATACTCTCCGAGGTGGGTGGCAGGACGATCTGCTCCTAGGAGGAGATGGTAACGACCTTCTGCAAGGCTTTGAAGATAGTGATGTTTTAATTGGTGGTGGTGGTGCTGATATATTTGCTTTCATTGAGCGTTTTGATGCCTTTAGTGGTGTTGACAAGATTCTTGACTTCACTGCTTCTGAAGGAGATCGGATTCGCATTAATAGGTTTTACTATGGTTTTAGCAGTCGGAGTGATTTGAGCTTTTCAGAAGGTCAATTGTCAGCTAAATTAGCTAATGGTGACGACAAAGTTATTGCCATTCTCGAAAATGAATCTGGCTTTAATCTTAACAGTCATGTTGATCTGGTCGGGTAATCCTCTAAATCAAGTGATATAGGGAGCGACGTAGGGAATAAGGAACACTTAACTCTTAACAGAAAGTACCTTAAATTCTTAGTTTTTAATAAATCATATTCCCTTGACTACTTGACTTTGTTTTGGATATCACTACTTCTACACCACTACCCTTTGTTCTAAGTTCTAACTCAAACTTTATATTAGTCAGAATTATTAATCTTGATAGCAGGTGAATCTAACAACTAGATTCATCTGCTTTCGACTGCAGCAATATAGTGCTACGGGCAAAGCAAAAGTCACTTTTTAATATCTTGGGCGTGATGTGATATAGAATCCGATTGAACACTCGTCATTGCGACGATAGGAAGCAATCTCGTGGGACTCCTGAGATTGCTATCCGTTCCGGAATGCTCCACAAACCTTCCACTCCGTTCCAGTCGCTGCGGACGCAGGCTATAGTAACAGGACTTACGCAAAATATGGAATTATATGCCATATGTAGGGGCGAATGGCATTCGCCCTTACTAGATATGGCGGTTCTGCCTAAGTCCTGAGTAATTATCCGGATTTGATATAAGAGATGGGGAGTTCTAGAAATACTGGGCAATGGCACTCAGATGGCACATTTTTTTATACCTAATTAAACGGAGGCGATCGCGAAGTAGGGGCGG